>VXPI01000157.1 GCA_009839585.1 Gammaproteobacteria bacterium | reverse complement strand
TACAAACAGCTCCTAAAAGGAATATTTGAGGATGTTCATCAAACCAAAATTCAATCTGTATTGAATTGACCTCAACAGCTTGCGAATTATCCTATCCTGACTGTGTCATCGGGTATGAAAATTCCAAATAGAACAGCAAGACTATAATACATCACTTGGTGATTTCTCGAAGTAAGCGACATTCTCTATCTTGGGAACAATGAAGGGGATATTCGAGTTTTCTGGATGTTCCTGAATCCAGATATCAATATCAAACACATTGCTGATCGTTTCTTCAGTAAAAACATGGGCAGGCTTGCCCTCGGCAACCAGATGTCCCTTATCCAGAATGAGGCATCGATCAACTGACTGAGCGGCCAGATTGAGGTTGTGTATCACACACACAACCCCAATATTTTTCTGGTCAGCTATTTCACTGAGCATTTGCATAATCCGGTACTGGTGTGAAATGTCCAGCGAAGATACTGGCTCATCCAGAAAAAGGAATCCTGGCGGTTCCATCTCGTGTTTCCAGATTTGCGCCATCACTCTGGCGATTTGGACGCGTTGTTGTTCTCCTCCGGACAATTGCAGAAAACTTCGATCAAGCAGGTCGGTGCAATCGCATAACTCGGCAGTTTCCCTGACGATCTGATAGTTGTATTCACGGGTTGTCTGATGTGGAAACCGTCCCATTTCAATCACGTCTCGTACGGTAAACGGAAAATCCAGTCTTGAGTTCTGTGGCAGTACCCCTCGAACTTTTGCAATTTCCTTAATTGTCCATTCATGAAGCGGCTGATCAGAAAAATGAATGGAACCATTACTGATCGGCAAATCACCTGTCATGGCTTTCAGCAGAGAGGTTTTGCCTGCTCCGTTCGGCCCTAGCACTGCACACAGCTCCCCGGAATGGAAATGTGCATTCAAATTCTCCAGAATAGTTTTGGAGTTCAGTTGAACGGTAACCTGATCAGCCTGATACATGTCTATAAAGCCAGTTTTCGTCTATACCGGACCAGTAGCCACAGAAAAAACGGCCCACCGAGAATCGCCGTGATAATCCCGATCGGAATCTGAGCCGGCGCAATCAGTGTTCTAGCTAGAATATCCGCAAGCACCAGCAGGACTGCACCAAATATTCCACAGGCCGGCAGTAAAAGTCGATGGTCCGGACCGGTGACCATGCGTACCAGATGAGGAACCAATAGTCCAACAAATCCGATGATGCCGCTCAATGCAACGCAAACACCCACAATCAAGGAAACCAGAACAACCAGTATGGTCTTCATTTTTTCAATATCGATACCTAGATGTCTGGCCTCGTTTTCTCCCAGTAGGTTGGCGTTCAGATGTTTGGCATAGAATGTCATGACAACCGAGGCTGGAAGAGTGATCGCTATAGCAATAGATATCCGGGTCCAGTCCGTGACCTCCAGAGATCCCAATCCCCAAAAGACCAGTCGTCGCAACTGTCCATCATCAGAAATATAGCTGAGTAGTCCTATCAAGGCCCCAATGATGGAGTTCAGGGCAATACCTGCCAATAACATGGTCGGTATATCAATTCGGAAATTGACTCTTGATAGACGATGGATGATTAACAGTGTAGCGAGTCCTCCAATGAATGCCATCAGGGGAGTGATGTGCATAACCAAACCATCAGGAATGTAATGCGTGAAATGAACGCCTAAAACAATCGTTATCATGGCTCCCAGCGCAGCGCCTGATGAGACACCAAGCAGACCCGGGTCTGCCATCGGATTCCTGAACAATGCCTGCATGACACAACCCGATATCGCTAATCCAGCGCCCACGATAACGCCCATGATTAATCGCGGAATTCTTATTTTTGCAAGAATTGTCATTGCTTGAGGGTCTATAGATTGGGAATCAGCCAAACCAATAAAACTCGCCAATACTGATAGAATTTCATTGACAGAAATAGTTGATGGCCCAATTTGTACCGAATACAGGGATGCGAAAACAAGTACAATGAAAAGCCCGATTAGGACACGCCGGGAACGTTGCGGAGAATAGTGTTGCAATGGTTGTCAATCGTAAGATACAGAATCCATGTCCTGCGTGTCATTGTTCCCCTGTATTAAACAAGGCATGTGTAGAGTTTTGCATATGATACTCGGAGAAATTTCGGTATGAACTCTAAATCTGAAGGAAACGGAGCCAGACCCTGCTGCTTTGTCGGGGCTACATGGAAGGGCAGTGATCAGACCGGACGCTTTGTTCAGGGAGGCATCTGGGAAAATGGACATCCGGACAAACACCTCGACACAGTGAAGTCCATCCAGGTTGGAGATCGTATTGCGATTAAGTCCGCCTACACGAAAAGGAACGATCTTCCTTTTGATAGCCGGGGCCACTCCGTTTCCGTCATGGAGATCAAGGCTATTGGCACGGTAAAAGAGAATTTCGGCGATGGTCGTACGTTGAGTGTCGACTGGAATCCCTTCGATTCTCCGCGGGAGTGGTACTTCTCCACCTATAGGGATGTGATTACGGGGTTCATGTTTAGCGCTTCATGGGAAAAGAATGCTTTCATCGAATTTACATTCGATGAAAAACCACAAGACTTCGACCGTTTCCGTAATGCCCCTAAGTGGCGTGAGCATTTCAGTGATAGTGAGGCATCAACCCAGTTGGATGCTGCAGATACTGATATGCAGCATGACGATCATAATAGCGAGTTTCCACTCAACCAGATTCTCTTTGGCCCCCCGGAACTATCAGGGATTCTGCTTGGCTCGACCCAAATCGGTATCGAACAGTCTATCGGTTAAATGATTCTGCGGAATCGGAATAAGTACACGGATTCGCAAAGACTGGATTTTGCCTCTTATTGAAGACTGGATTTTGCCTCTTATTGGTAAGCCGTCTACAATTCCGCCCGTAATTTCCACTATAAATCGATTATACCAAACGAATAATCACTCATAACCGATCCATGAGAGTCGAAACAATTCACCTGAGGAATTTCAAGTCATTTCGCGATATGCGATTAGAAAATATTCCATCTTTTCTGGTAGTAGTGGGTGCAAACGGCACAGGAAAGTCGACGTTCTTTGATGCATTCGGGTTTTTGCATGATTGTCTGAAAGGAAATATTCGCCATGCGTTGGACAAACGAGGACGTTTTCCTGAAGTGTTGAGCCGAGGCTGCAATCCAGAGCAGGACTTGATTGGGATTGAAATCCAATATCGCATGAGCATCGCTGAAGTAGAACGCCTCGTGACCTATTCGCTGGAAATTAGTGAGAGCAACGGTTCTCCGACAGTTCGAAGAGAAGTGTTGCGGTATAAACGCGGCCGTTACGGTCGCCCCTTCCATTTTCTCGACTTCTCCAATGGCAAGGGGTACGCAATCACAAACGAGGAAGATTTCAACAAGCCTGACGAAGATCTTGATCAGGAAGAACAGAATGTAGCCCCTCATACTCTGGCAATCAAGGGGCTGGGACAATTTGAACGCTTTAAGGCGGCCAATGCCTTGCTGAACCTGATCGAAAACTGGCATGTTTCCGATTTTCATATCAGTGCTGCGAGAGGGCGAAAGGATGCCGCAGGCGAAACGGAGCACTTGTCTGAATCCGGGGATAACCTGCCACTCGTAGCGCGTTATCTACACC
>VXPI01000408.1 GCA_009839585.1 Gammaproteobacteria bacterium | reverse complement strand
GGCACTTTATCAGTCCGCGTAGCAGAAATTACGACTTTATCCGGGTCGACGGCGAAGATTTCCGAAACAATCTGCGCAACCTTAATCATCAGTCCTTGTCCCATCTCAGTGCCGCCATGATTAAGGTGGATACTGCCATCGGTATAGAGATGAACCAGGGCACCTGTTTGATTCAAAAATGTCGTGGTAAACGAAATTCCAAATTTAACCGGTGTCAGGGCCAACCCTTTCTTGATCACGGAATTGTCTTGATTGAATTGCCGGATTGCCTTGCGGCGGACCTGATAATCGCATTCCCTTTCCAGTTCATCAATGATTTCTGGAATGTTGAAGGATTCGATTTTCTGGTAATAGGGGGCGACAGACCTCTCTTCGGTGTCGTAGAAATTAAGTTTCCTGATCTCCAGAGGATCTTTCTGGCAGTGATAGGCGATCTCGTCAATGACAGTTTCCATGGCAATCATGCCCTGGGGTCCCCCGAACCCGCGAAAAGCAGTATTTGAAACGGTATGCGTTTTGCAGCGAATACCGTCAATCCGTACGTTGGGAAGATAGTAGGCATTGTCACAATGGAACATCGCTCGATCGACAATGGCATCGGAGAGATCCGGTGAAAACCCGCACTGGCCTGCCAGCCGATAGCGTATTGCCTGAATCCGCCCATCGGCATCGAAACCGACATCATAATCGTTTCTGAAATTATGACGTTTGCCGGTCGTGACCATATCGTCGTGTCGACTCAATCTGCACAGGACAGCCCGCCCGGTGCGTGCTGAGAATATTGCAGCAATACAGGCCCATGCTGCAGCCTGGGTTTCCTTGCCACCAAACCCCCCGCCCATCCGGCGGACGATCACATTGACCCGGTTCATGGGAAGGCCGAGAACCTGGGCAACCACCTTCTGGATTTCACTTGGGTTCTGGGTTGAGCAATAGACGCTCATTGAACTGTTTTCTCCCGGGACAGTCAGGCTCACCTGACCTTCCAGATAAAAATGCTCTTGCCCACCAACCCGCATAAAATCCTGAATACGGTGAAGTGAGGCATCCAGTGCGGCACCGGTATCGCCTCTTGCCATGGTGTGGGTGGGGCGGACATGCACCTTTTCCTGAATGGCTGTATCAAGGTCAAGAAGTGCTTTCGACTCCCTGGTTCGTATTTTTGCCTTCAATGCAGCCTTTCGGGCCTGTCTCATGCTGTTGGCAGCAACTGCAAACAATGGTTGACCAAAGTATTGAACAGTATCGGTCGCAAACAAGGGATCTCCCGCAAACACCGGGCCGATATCCGGTTCTCCGGGGATGTCGTCAGTGGTGATGACATCAATTACTCCTTCGGCCTTGCGTACCTCTTCAAGATCAAGTTCGAGCAAGGTTCCATGAGCGATGGGGCTCATGCCAATGCAGGCGTAGGATTGACCGGTACGGGGAAGGTAGTCATCGACATACGGTGCTTCCCCGCTCACATGCCCGACTGCACTGTCGTGTGCCATGGCCCGGCTTACCGTAAGCTTGTCTAGGGGAAATGGCGGAAGATTCATAGCTGATCAATTCTCGTAACGGGCGGATTTTCCGATAATTCAAGACAGATCCTGTCCAGAAGGTTTTTTGCAACATCCATGCGGTATGTCGCAGAAGCCCGTATATCGGAAATCGGCTGAAAATCCCGATCAAGAGCAGCCTTGGCCTGCACAATAACCCCTGCTTCAAGAGGTTGATCAAGCAATGTCTTCTCGCAATGAATCGCTCTTTTGGGTATTTCCGCCATTCCTCCAAAAGCTATGCGAATACGGGTTGTTTTGCCATCTTCAACATTGATCAGGGCAGCAAGGCAGACTGCGGAAATATCGTCGTCAAACCGTTTGCTGATCTTGCAAATCTTCAAGTGCGTGTTATCGGCAGGAACCGGGATATGCACGCAACGGATAAATTCATTGTCCTTCAGGTCGGTCTGCTTGTATCCATGAAAATACTTTTCAAGAAGTATCTCACGCTGGCCTTCAAGGTTTTCAAGAACGCATGTAGCATCCATGGCGATCAGGACTGGCGTGATATCGGCGATGGGGGAGGCGTTGGCGATGTTTCCGCCAACAGTGCCAAGATTTCGAATCTGACGGGAACCGAAGCGTTTGAGCAATGCCTTCAACTCGGGAAAATCATCGCCCAGTTCAATGTCCAGTCTGTCCAGTGTTACCGTTGCCCCGATTTCAATCCGGGTTTCGGTTCTGCGAAAGGCACGAAGTTCCTGAACCCGCCCGAGATAGATGATTTCATGAAGATCCCCGTGTTGCTGTGTAACTTCCAGAGCAAGGTCAGTACCGCCGGCCAGTAACCGGGCATCCGGACAGTCATTCTTTAGTCTAGCCAATTCCCGAATACTCGTTGGGGCATGAAAGCTCGCTGGTTCCGGTTCATCGCTGATACTGGCCAGGATGTCGGATATCTCCCTTGAAGCATGATCGAACTGATCTGGCATAGGGTCGGTCAGCGACTGCACGGCAGCTCGAACAATCGGAAAGTAGCCGGTACATCGACAAAGGTTGCCGCTCAGGTATTCCTTGATATTTTCTTCGTGGTTTGTGATCTGGCCTGTCTGGGAAGTCTTGTAAAGGGAAAAAAGCGACATCACAAACCCGGGTGTACAAAAGCCGCATTGGGAACCGTGCTGATCGACCATCGCCTGTTGAACCGGATGTAGACGATCATGGTTCTTCAAGTGTTCTACCGTGATCAGTTGCTTGCCATGCAACGATCCAAGGAAAGTGATACAGCTGTTGAAATTTCGATATTCCAGACCATGCTCTCCCTGTTCAACCAGTACCGCAGTGCATGCGCCGCAATCGCCCGAAGCACAGCCTTCCTTGGTCCCTCGCAGATGCCGGCATTCCCGCAGGAAATCAAGTACAGTGAGGTCGGGGCGTTCCATCCGGTAAGAGATGGGCGTGTTGTTGAGCAGAAACTGGATCATGGTCAGGTCGAATCATGCACATTGGGATGGATTGGCCAAATCGCTACAGGACAGGCTGTTTCGATCCCGATCAGTCCATTTTTTGCCACTGGCTATTGAATCCTGTGCTATACATGTCGGGACAGAATTACTTCAAGCGCATCAAATAAATGCTGGACATCATCATCGGTATTATATACATGAGGCGTGACTCTCATGGATGCTCCTCGCACACTGACAAATACACCACTTTCCGCCAAATCTGCGGCAATACTGGTTGGGAGCATGTCCGGCGGAAACCGGAGACCGAGGAAGTGCAATGCCCTCAGGTGGTCGGAAATATGATTGAGTCCCAGTTGCCTGGCTTGTTCTGCAATGCCAGAATTTCTTCTGGCAATAGTTGCATAGATATTGTCAATCCCCCATTCAAGCAATTGCTCGAGTGCCCTGTTCAGCATTGGCACAAGAATGAAGTTCGAGTTCTCTCCGACATCAAATCGACGGGCTCCGGCACGATAGGTGTCCTTGTAGTCGACAAGTCCTGCAAAATCTTCTGAACTGGACCGGCTGATCCAGTTGTATTCGAGCGGTATTCCTTCACGGTTCCCGGGAGCCACCCAGAGAAACCCCAGAGAATAGGGGCCGAGCAGGAACTTGTAGCCTGCACAGACAATATAGTCAGGCTGTACTGCCTCTGTGGAAAACGGTAGTGCTCCAAG
>VXPI01000105.1 GCA_009839585.1 Gammaproteobacteria bacterium | reverse complement strand
CGGTTTACGAGTTTGATGATTTCATCACCTCAATTAATTCAATTTCGAATACCAATGCCTCATTGGGGCCAATCACGTTTTCGACACCCTCTTCCCCGTATGCCATCTCGGGTGGCAATACAACATTCCAGATATCTCCGGGGCGCATTAACTGCAGAACTTCACTCCATCCGGGGATGATTCCGGTTAGAGAAAAGCGTGCCGGAGTGCCCCGGGCACGACTACTGTCAAACACGGTTCCGTCAATTAGCTTGCCTTCGTACTGAACGATTACCGTATCCTGAAGGCCCGGTGAGTCACCTGATGGGTCGCCTGACTCAATAATCTGATACTGAACACCGGATTCTGTAACAACAACCCCTTCCCTTGTCTTGTTCTCTTCAAGAAATGCGAGGCTCCTTTCGGCGTTGCCTTGCGCCTGTCGTGCTATTTCCTGCTGCATTTGCTGTTGCTTCGCAACGATTATTTCAGCCATTTCCTGTTCAGCCATGGCGGGCCCGGCACTCATCAATGATGCCGTGACCGCATCGGAAAAAACAGCCATATCAAGATCCGGCACTGACTGAATCTGGGCCAGAATACTCTGTCCAACCTGATACCCGATGGCATAACTGAACTTCTTGTTTTCATCATCCAGATTGGGTTGATCCTGAGATTGCGCAATGGAACAGATCAAGGCCGATGTAAAAAACACGGTGATTATTGTTAATGTTTTTTGTAACTGCATGCGCGTCAAGCCTCAGAACGAAAGTTGGGATAGAAAAGCAAGTATAACTGAAATGATTGTGAGGGATTTCTCGACCAGAAATGATTTTACAGGCAGCGCAATGCACTACTTCCGAGCAGTCACTTGATTGACATGCTGATCCAGATATTGCCGGCGAGAGTTGTCATGCATCCTTGATTCCCCTGAGTACCCGGGCGCTCAGCCTACACAGGACCTCGTAGGCATTTGTACCTGTCCAATTTGCAACCTGATCGACCGAGGGTGACTCTCCCCATAAAATTGCCGAATCTCCTATTCTGGCTTGTTCAATACTGCTGACATCTACAGTCATTGAGTCCATGGATATCCTTCCCACAATGGGAGCTTTCTGGTTGTGGATCATCACGTATGCGGAATCTGGAACAACCCGGAAATAGCCGTCGCCGTAGCCAATTCCAAGATTTGCAATTCTCATTGGCTGGATGGCGGCATACGTTCTCCCATACCCGACAGTATCACCCTGCTTCAGGTTCTGAAATGAAATAATTTTTGCCTGAAGTTCCATAACGGGTCTTAGACCGTAATTCGTGCTCTCATCTTCCAGAGGGGATACTCCATATAGCATCAAACCCGGCCGGACCCACTCAAAATGTGAATCTGGCCAACACATGATTCCTGCCGAGTTGGCGAGACTTCTTTCTCCTCCAAGATTCGTTGCAGCCTGATTAAACTCCCTGATCTGTTTCTCCGTGAAATCGCTTTCCAAGTCTTCGGCAATTGCAAAGTGGGACATCAGTCTAATATTGGCAATGTGCGGACTTACCTCAAGCATCCGATAAGCCTGGGTGAAATTGTCATGATCCATACCCAGTCGATTCATTCCGCTATTGAACTTTAGCCACACATTGATCGATCTACCGGTATGGCTTTTTATCCAATCCACCTGATGAAGTGAGTAAATAACCGGATCCAGCTGGCTGTTGGCGCATGAAACGAGTTGTGAAGGATCGCACAAGCCAGACAAAACCATCACTGGCAACTCATTATCAACCTCCCGTAACGACAACCCCTCTTCAATGCTGGCAACTGCAAACCCATCCACCCGGGATCCCAGTTCCTGGACCACGATTTGCATATCATGTCCGTATGCATTGGCCTTGACTACGGCGATAAGCCTGGATTTGGGTGCCAGCCTACGAATGGTCTTTATGTTGTCTCTGAGTGCAGATAGATTAATTAGAGCACGGTTTTTCCAGCCGGTATTCATGTTCATCAGACATGCAATGACTGACTCGGTCGAAAGTCAATCAAAATGGTTCAAAAGGCACTGTCTGGAACATGGTTCGTGAAACGGGTAAGGCTTGATTGATAGGTCAACCTAACCGAGTCAATGGGGCCATTTCGCTGCTTGCCAATGATGATCTCGGCCGTACCCTTGTCGTTCGATTCCGGATCATTCACCTCATCCCTGTGGATGAACATGATGACATCGGCATCCTGTTCAATCGCTCCTGACTCTCGAAGGTCAGAGAGCTTGGGCCGCTTTTCCGTTCTGGTTTCGATGGATCTGTTGAGCTGCGACAAAGCCAGGATTGGAACATCGAGCTCCTGTGCCAGTATCTTCATGTTTCGGGTGATGCCGGAGATTTCGGTAGCTCGATTGTCTACATTTTCGACACCATGCATGAGCTGCAGGTAGTCCACGACAATCAACCCCATTTTGCCATACGTCGATTGCATCTTACGGCTTCTTGACCGCAATTCATTGACGTTGAGGCCACTTGACTCATCCACTACTATCGGTACGTTCTGGAGCGTTTCGACTGCCCCGTTGATACGTGGCCAGTCTGCTTCACTCAGCCTTCCGGTTCGAATCCGGTTTGAATCAACACCGCTTAGCGAAGACAGCAATCGCATTGTCAATTGCTGGCCCGACATCTCAAGACTAAATACTCCTACGGGTTGTTTCTGGTTGACTCCTACATATTCTGCAATGTTCAGGGCCAGCGATGTTTTGCCCATTGACGGACGTCCAGCGACAATGATCAAGTCCCCCCTTTGCAAGCCACTGGTTAACTCGTCAATTTTCTTGAAACCAGTAGGTACTCCGGTAATACCACTGGATGACTCTTGCAGTTCATGGAGCCGGTCCATGACATCCGGCAACATATTTTCAACGGTCGTGAATTCCTTGCGTCGACTGTCGTGGCCTTCCGAAATATCCAGAATCAATTTTTCCGCAATATTCAGCACATCTTCTGTAGACTGGCCATCTGGATGATACGCATGCTCCAGTATCTGGTTTGAGCCATTGATCAGGGAACGCAGAACGGAGTTATCCCGAACAATCTTGGCATATGTGAGTAGATTCGCAATTCCCGGTGTATTCTCGGCTAATCTGGAAAGATAGGCTATCCTCCCCTCTTTCTGGAAACTTTCCTCGTCAGAAAGTTTTTCCGAGACAGTTACCACATCCACTGGATTGTCGGAATTCATCAGTTCGGTCATCGCCTTGAAAATGGCTTGATGATTTTTGTGGTAAAAGTCTTCAATCTTGACCACGGCATTGACATCATCCCATTTTTGATTGTCCAGCATTAGACTGCCCAACAGCGACTCCTCCGCTTCAATTGAATTCGGAGGAACTTTTGCAGTTCGCTGTATTGGAGATTGGGGTACGAGATGAACTTGTTCGTTCACGGCTTGATTCGCGGTTTTGGCATCGGTAAAGCATACCGAAATCTGCTCGACCTGTCAGTCTTTTTGATATCTTCCCACCCAAAGAATTGCAAAAATTTTTGGGTCTTTCTCAAAATCAGGCAGATGTCAGAATTTATTGTCCCTGACTATTAACCACATGAACATGCGATCTGCTAATTTTGGATTATGAGTGGTACAACCGCGAATCCAGAGGGCGCATAAATTCCATGCCAGACAGCCCAAAGGCGGATTGATTAATGACATTAAGGCGCTAGGTCGTCAAG
>VXPI01000326.1 GCA_009839585.1 Gammaproteobacteria bacterium | reverse complement strand
GAATACGCCCGGGGCTTTGTGGAACGCGATGACCTGACAGGCGCTTTCGGAGGGGAACGGGAGTAAGGCTTGACACTGTATAAGTCCAGGCACTTCGCACCATAAAACTAGCGCCAAATTTGGAAAAACCGCTTCCCGATGTGGCTGTGAGAAAATCGAATTTTCACGATACGGAACGATTCATCTCTGACCGAAATGATGGACTCGTAACCGTGATTTCCTGTTTATTCGCGCTTCCTGGAATTTCGCAATTCACTCAAGCTCTGTCTTGGTGTAATGGCCTCTGGCGAGATCGCAAGGTCCAGAACCGCTCCACTCTTTGAAGCCAGGGCCCGATCAAATGCTTCCGGGAAGTCTGCGGTACTGTCCACCTTTTCTGCATGGTAGCCATAGGATTTGGCCAGCATTACAAAATCCGGGTTGATGATTTTGGTGCCAAATACCCGTTCCGGGTAGTTGCGTTCCTGATGCATACGGATCGTGCCATACATGCCATTGTTCAAAACCAGTACGATAGGCTGTGCTTCGATCTGCATGGCGGTTCCCAGCTCCTGGAACGTCATCTGGAAATCCCCGTCTCCGGCAAAGCACACCACGGTCCGCTCACGATACACATGCTTGGCGGCAATAGCTGCGGGCAAGCCATAGCCCATAGCCCCGGACTGGGGAGCAAGTAGCCGTTGCCTGGGTCCAAACCGGAAGAATTTGTTTGGCCAGATCGTGTAATTGCCGGCACCATTGGTCACGATTGCATCCTCTGGCAAGCAATCCGAAAGATGGGCCGTTACCTTGCCCATATCTACCGGGCTTGGCTGGTCAGGCAAATCAAATTCCCGTTCATAATCGATTCGCGCCTGTTCTCGCCATTTTGCCCATGGACCATTGATTTCAAGCTTTGCAACAGCTGCGCCAAACAGGTTGGGTCCGGCATGGATGGCCAGATCCGGCAGATAGATTTTGCCGAGTTCGCATGCTGATGTGTGGACATGTATCAGTTTTTGTCTGGTTTTGGGTATGTTGAGCAGGGTATAGCCGTCTGTGGTCATTTCTCCGAAACGGACATTGATTGCCAGAACAAGATCGGCCTCATGGAACAGGCTCCTGGTTGATGCGGTCATGCCAACGCCCGCATCACCAACGAAGTTCGGACTGTGGTTATCATAAAGGTCAACCCGCCGAAACGATGCGACTACTGGAAGATCAGCGTTTTCGGTAAATTTCCGGAGCGCTCCTTGCCCTGCATCAGTCCAGCCGCTGCCACCGATCAGGACCACAGGACGTTTTGAATCCGAGAGCAAGGATTGAAGGGCCTGAATGGAATGGAGGGAAGGGGCGGGTTCTTCACCCGTTACAGGTCCCGTCAAGACAGGTGCTTCGGACTGATCGGTCAGCATGTTCTCCGGCAATGCTACGACAACCGGTCCCGGACGACCAGAGAGGGACGTGGTCCAGGCACGCGAGAGTGTTTCGGGAATACGGTCCACGTGTTCGATTTCGGTTGCCCATTTGGCAACAGAGCCATAGAAAGCCCGATAGTCGATTTCCTGAAACGCCTCACGTCCACGCATTGTTGTAGCCACCTGGCCAATCAGCAGGATCATCGGAACACTGTCCTGCATGGCGGTATGAACTCCGATTGAAGCATTGGTAGCGCCCGGTCCGCGCGTCACAAAACAGATACCGGGTGTTCCGGTCAGTTTTCCGTAGGCAGCGGCCATGAATGCCGCACCGCCCTCGTTCCGGCAAATCGTAAAATCCAGTTTACCCGGGGTGTCATGCAGGGCATCCAGAACGGCGAGATAACTCTCGCCAGGGACGCCAAAACTATGTTTTGCACCCAGAGCTACCAGGGATTCGACAACAAGGTTTCCACCGTATTTTTTGGCCATGTTGAACCTCTTGAGGACGTGATATTGATGGAATACGTACTGGATTTATCAGTTTGTCAATTTTATCTTCTTCTCATTTGCCGAAGCCCGGGCAGATTTATTTTTCAGCCGGTCCCTGACCTGATTCCGGGGCTTGTTTTTCCATTCATGCGTGGTCTGGCTTTCGGCTATTCTTGCCATGGTTTCATGTCCGTGGGCAAGATAGGCAACACTAGTTGCAAATCACCTATATGGCTGGTGTTTTCGGCGGAAAGCGTTCCTTCAGCCACAACCAGGAGAAGGCGATTATAGGCGAAATACACACTGTGTCCTGGGCTATAGTGCAAAAAACCCATTCATGTTGAGGCATCCCTAGGGTACGGTTACCGGTCCGATACTGATCTGGGCTTCAACAAGGAAAGAAACTGGACAACAAGGGCGGGCGTAGCGATGGCTAATGCGATGAAATCGGCTTGTAAAGAGGGTGCGATAAATACCACCCCGGATATAGCCATCAATATTCGGGATAGGGCTTTCACAGGTACAAACAGGTAGCCGACGACAGACACTGACAAGGCAATCACTCCCAGGATGCAGCTTAAACTGGCATAGGTAAATTCCCATAAGTCAAAACCGGCGGAAGAGACAAACAGCAGAACCGGTGCATACACAAATGCCATGGGTGCTACGACCTTCCCCAAACCCAGAGTGAATGCGGATATCCCCGTTCTGAAAGGATTGGAATTGGCGATCGCTGATGCTGCATATGCCGAAGTACAGACAGGCGGCGTGATTTCCGAGACAACGCCGTAATAAAGAACGAACATATGGCTGGCAATCGGGGGGATTCCAAGTTGTGCCAAGGCAGGCTGAGCCACGGATACCAGCATGATGTACAGAGCCGTAGTCGGAATTCCGGCACCCATAAGTATGCAGATGACCGCAACGAAAATTAACGATAGAAGAATCTGAAGATCGGCGACTGTAAAATTCAGCAGATTCCCCAGGCTCACCACATGATGAATATCGCTGGCCAGATTGGCGGCACCCTGGGTAACCATGAAGCCGACCCTGAAGCCAATACCGGTGGTATTGATGACTCCCACGACAATACCGACTGCGGCTGCAGCGGCACCAACAGCCAAGGAATATTTGACCCCGACCTCAAAAATGGAAATCATGTGCGTGATACTCACCGGTTTCTGTGCATTGAATGTTGCAACAACGGACCCGGAAGACAGGATCAGCATCGTAGTGAGATCAAATCCGCCGGAAAAATACTTGTGCAGGACAAAAACCAGGAACAAGGCCGGATAGATCAGGGTTCTCACGTCTCGATACCGGGACATTCCGGCAATAATGGCAAGCGAGATTCCACAGAAGGCAGACATGAAGGGCGTATATCCGGAAAACAGAACCCACAGTAATCCCAGCAAGGGAACAATATTCGCCCATCCTTCGACCCATACTGTCCGGAGCCTGGGCAATGCGTCCCTAGCCATCCCTTTCAATTCGAGCTTTCGAGCCATAAGGTGTACCACCGAAAATACACCAAGGTAATGCAGAAAAGCCGGGAAAATGGCAGCGGTGACAATTGTGGTATAGGGAACTTCAAGAAACTCGGCCATGATGAAGGCCGCCGCACCCATAATGGGTGGCGTAATCTGCCCCCCTGCTGAAGCCGCCGCTTCAACCCCCCCTGCAAAATGCCCGGGATAACCGAGTCGTTTCATGTTCGGAATGGTTAATGTATCTTATAAAAAAAACACACGCCCCCGGACCGATAGTGAGGTGGGGGGGGGGGGGGAGGGTGGATAATAAAA
>VXPI01000293.1 GCA_009839585.1 Gammaproteobacteria bacterium | reverse complement strand
GGGGAGGTGCATCATGGCGCATTAGTTCAGTAATCAAGGGTAAGATCTGGCTCACGCCGTAACCCACATCGACAAGATTGCGCCATAGCCCATTCTTTTTATTGCCTCGCTTTCTGATTTCAATCTGAAAGGGTTGTCCTTCATACTTTCCAAGAGACTTGATCCGGATTTCATCAAAGAGTCCAGAAGTTTTGCCAAATGCCACCAGCTTTTCCTTGAATGTTTCCCATTGACGCGGGTGTTGGCGGGCCAGATAAGCCATATACATCGGCACATAATCGCCTTCCGGATCTTGTGAATGTCGAGCTGGATCATAAGTTCGATGAGGTTTTGAGCGCACAGGCGCACTTGCAAAAAGCCCTGAACCCGGTTTTCTCTCAAAGCGACCGATATCAGCAATCAACCTTTTAACAGCCTTGGGCGGTTCGTTGTCTTGACTGTGGCCTTTGTTGGACAAAAGCCACAAGAAGCCCAAAGGTAACAGATGGGGTGTATCTGCCTGTGGAAATTCCACATGGATTGTTGTATCCCATGCGTGTCCTTTGTCTGTCTCGACATTCAATTGGAGTTTGCCGTTCAGCTCGCTAACACTCAACAAGCCTGTCTTGTTTGAAAAACGTCGAACGGTTGGGTATGGAATAGTCCCGTTTTTTTCAAAGGTAAAACCAAAAGAAGCAGCTGATGCCTGATTGTCACGGATTCGTAGACCGGCTTCGAATTGCAGGATTTTTTTGGATGAACGGTCCTTATGATGAGCAATTTCCGGGAAACTTCCCAAGTCGTAAGGCGCTTCCTTGAAATCGGGCACATCACCGTTATGCACCAGTTCCCAGAGTGCGCGAATTAGTGCCAAAAATGAAGTCTTTCCGGTGCTGTTTTCACCCACTAGCACAGTAAGTGGAGCAAGTCTTGCTGTATGACTGCCAGAAAAACAACGAAAATCGGTCAAGGTGACCTGCTCAATGTATTTCTTCATAGATGATTTCTGTATCGAGGGGATTACGCCTTATTGCAGCGGATTGGCTCAATTCACAGTCCAAGGATTCACTATATCAATGTCAAGATCCTCAAAGTCTCGGGAATTGTGGGTTACGATCTTCATGTTCCGAGAACGGGCAATCGCCGCAATTTGACAGTCAGATACAGGCATTGGTCGACCTGTGGTTCTTCTTGCTGATGCAATGCAGGCATATTCTCTCGCAGCATCGCTATCGAACGGGAGAATCCGATTTGCAAAATCCTCATGCAGAATCGCATCAATGGCTAAAGCCAGTAACGATTTACGATGACTATCTGGCAAAATGGCTACACTGTAAAGGAGTTCAGCCTCTCCGATTGCCGAAAAATATATTTCTGTTGTCTGGTGATTCCCAACCCAGTGTGCAACGATAGTTTCGGGTGACGGACGCAGAAGTTCGGATACTACGTTCGTGTCCAGCAGGAACATCAAGAAGGCCTTATTTGAATGATGGCGGGTCGCGTCCGATCTCACGCAAGGGCAATTCCAGATCGACACCACCAAGCGGTGCAATCCGGGACCTTATGGCAGCCAGAAGATTATTGGGCATCTCCGGGCAACCAACTGCATTACGCAGTATAAGCCGCGCTTCCTCTTCCATAGATCGATGATGTTCTGCTGCCCGTATGCGAAGACGCGACTTTACCTCTTGGTCAAGGTTTCGGATAGTGATGCTGGCCATCTTTCTTCTCTTCGATTTTTAAAACAAGTCAGTCAAGGTTTTGATTGCAATGCAATCATACCACGAAACCTGATGTATGCCTGATTTGTTCAGCACCTTCTGTCCAGATGTTCAAATTGAACTACTGGGAGCCAGTATTTATGGATTGCCCGATTTCGATGTGCGATTTGTTCATTATTGTCGCGGTCGGGTCAACTTTATTTTCTGGCAGGCGATTCATCATGGCTGCTTGAAAGACCAGTTTCACGGTAGCGGATCTGGCTGAAATCATTTAAGACTACATTCTGAAATCATCACCAAGATAGGCGGCCTTGGCATCTGGATTGGACATGATCTCCATTGGGGTGCCGGAAGCCAGTACTGCGCCGTCACACAATATATAGGCTCGATCACAGATGCCCAGTGTTTCCCGGACATTATGATCCGTGATCAATACTCCTATGCCAAGTTCCTTGAGATTGTGGATAATCTTCTGGATATCCCGAACGGCAATCGGATCAATGCCCGCAAATGGCTCATCAAGCAGAATGAATGCAGGTTCCAGCGACAACAGTCTGGCTATTTCAACGCGTCTTTGCTCGCCTCCGGACAATAGGTATGCGGGCTTGTCTCGTAACCCGGTGATTCCGAATTTCTCCATCAATCGATTGCAGGCCTCCTGTCGCATGGTCCTGGTCAGATTTTTTCTGCCTTCCAGTACAGCCATGATATTTTGCTCAACGGTTAATTTCCGAAAGACTGAATGCTCCTGCGCGAGATAGCCGATGCCTCGTCTTGCTCGTTCATGAACCGGCATGTTGGATATTTCGGTCTCACCCAACAGGATAGATCCCGAGTCTGGCCGTATCAGCCCAATGACCATGTCAAAACTGGTAGTTTTCCCGGCGCCGTTTGGTCCCAGCAGGCCGACAATCTCACCGAGGGCCAAATCCAGACTGACATCCTTCACCAAAACGGCGTTGTTGTAGCGCTTGGCCAGATTTCGGATGGAGAGGTGCATTATCAGGGTGTGGACGTATGGTGAGCGGCATTACTGCCACCTCGGAGACTGCTAACTATCCGGGTCTTGTTTAGGCAGAATCACAACCTTGGGTTGGGAAGATGCTCCTGACTCTGAAGAACCGGAATCCTCGGTCGTATCCGACGCTTGCCTGTCATTTTGCACGATGGTTTTTTCCGTACTGAGATCGTGGCTGATCCGGTCACCGCTTACGAATATCCGCCCCCGTTCCAGCCTTGCTTCATCAACCAGTAACACCTGATTATTCTTGCGATCATAGGTGATATTGACTGCACTTCCGGTTAATGCCTCCTGACCGGCCTGTTTATGCTCTTTTTTGAAAATCCCGGGATTCCCGATGCAGAGTGCATGAAACAGCTCATCGTCATCATCGTGCATCGTGGTCATCTCGTCACATTCAATCACCACATCGCCTTGTGTGAGGACCACATTTCCCCGGTACAGACGCTCCCCGGTATTGAAATCCAACTCGATGTAATCGGCATTCAAGAACAGTGGTTGATCCGGTACATTATCCTGGGCGATACCACTATGGACCATTAGTGTTGTGAATATCGCGAATAAAATCTTCGGGTTCATGACTGAATTCCCTGCTTCTTCAGATGTATGACGAGTTGCTCGGTGATGGACAGGGAACTTGATTGATTGGAGCTCTGGTTTCGGATCCTGACATCTTCCGAGAGTGTCAGAACCTGTTTGCCATTGTCCAGCCAACCCCGGTTTGATTCGACGTTCTGAATTGTTCCATCTGATCTGTATTGGGTTAATCGCGGCGATTCCAAAGACGAGCCGTTGCGGGATGGATAATGGACAAGTCTCCCCGTTTCAATTCGATAGCGGTTGCCGCTGGCATCTTTTCCATTCAGCACGACATTTTCCATGAAAAAATCAGGGTCATTGACATCAAGCGGTTTGGCCGTGAAATCTGTTTCCTTCACCAGCAAGGTCTGCATCCAGAGGCCCAGAGCCAGCG
>VXPI01000300.1 GCA_009839585.1 Gammaproteobacteria bacterium | reverse complement strand
AAATGAATTCAGAGAGTGAAATAGATAACGCCATGGAACTTGGTAAGAAAAGTGCTATCGCCGGGTGGTGAGCAAGTTATTTTCCGCAACTCTGGTGGGGCAGGCTCTCAGTCAAGTCGGACTGTCCATAGGTGATCGAGCAAAGTTTTTCCGAATAAAATAGAAATCGGACGTCATGAATGCCCCCGCATTCGTTCGGCCATCTATCTAGCATGGTTTTATCAGACTCCCTTCAACCCAAGATGCTCGATAAAAGGCTGGAAATCCCTGTCAGAAAAAAGAAGCGGGATTCTCTGGTTTATGCAGAATGTGGCGATAATCACATCAACGGTTTTGCGAATAGTGATGCCTTTTCTGCGCAAAGCCCTGTAGTTTTCAGCGCTTTCTATCGCCAATTCCTTATTCAGCATTTCGAGGATTGTGACATTCTCAAACAGCATTTTTGCTGATTCATAGTCTTTGTCGTAATTGAAGCCTTGTAGTACTTCGGTCAGAATCAGGTCCCCTGCGGCAACCGAATGCACTCCCAGAATTTGGTCGAGAGTATTTGTCTGAATGTTCGATATGCCTGTGAAATAGTCTATCCAGACGCTGGAGTCGACCAGAATCATTCTGATGATCTCATCTCATCAAGGTTTCCGACCCATTCAAGGCGTGAGCGATACTGCCTTATGCGTTCCTGGTGTTTCAATCTGATCAAGGTTCGAAGCCCAAGATCTACGGCCGCTTTTTTTGTTTTCAAGCCAGTGAGTCTCAGCGCATCATTCATCAGCTGATTGTCTATCTCAATATTTGTCCGCATCGTACCAGCCTCGAATTAGTTGAATGTGTATGAAGAACTGTAATTATACACATTCATGGCAATGGAAGAAAGGGACAGGCTTGTGGTTCACAAATAATCATATAGACGACATGCAAATCATCGTTTAACATATTTCGTTCTTCATGAAGAGAATGCAAATTGATGGAATCTGCGTAACAAAGATGCTCTTGACTATGTACACTACCCACATACCGATTCAGAGGATGAATGGACAGAAGAGTTACTCAACCTTGACCAGGTTAGGTTTTTGAGAAATTATGCAAAGATTGTGATGAATCTCTTGAAATGGCAATGAATGCCATGGGGAGAACCCAATGATCTTGTTTTTGATTCAAAATCAGTTTGCATTGAGGGGCCCGTTCTGCTATAAAGCCGTCCGGTTTTTGGCGTAGACGATTTTTCTGTTCCGAAAATCACTTAGAACAAGGCAATAAACATGGTAGCCAGAAAGAAAACACAAAAACTGATTCATGGTATCAAGCCCTACCAGGTGAAGCGTGGGGAAACCTACATGAATGAGTCACAGCTCGCCCACTTTGAAGCGATCCTGACTGCATGGATGTCGGAATTGACGAGTGATACCTCCAGAACCGTCCATCACATTCAGGATGAAACAGCCAATCATCCCGATCCAGCAGACCGTGCGAGCCTGGAAACAGACATGACCCTGGAATTACGAGGTCGTGATCGAGACCGAAAATTGATCAGGAAGATTGAGGATGCAATTACCCTGATCAGGACTGGCGACTTCGGTTATTGTGAAAACTGTGGTGAAGAGATCGGATTACGGCGTCTCGAAGCCCGTCCAACCGCCAGCCTCTGCATCGACTGCAAGACAGTAGCTGAAATCCAGGAAAGACAGCTCGCCTGAGAAATACCTCAAGGGTCACCCCTTCTCAACATGCCGTTCCTTGAAACGATTGGCGAATCGTTTCTCTTCTCTATAGGGAAATATATGCGGTCTTACCTTGTTGTTGAAGTCATTCTGGACTTTTTTCCAATACCCGGGGTCCAGCAGGTCTGGATGGTAGTCGAGAAATATTCTCCTGAATTCTGGATGGTTCATGACAAAGCGTTCAAACTGTTCAGGAAAGAAGTCACGTTCTTCCGTTTCATACCAGATTTCAGCTGAATACTCCTCCTCGTCAAACCGGGCCTGGGGGATTTTCCGGATACGGATTTCCGCAATTGATCGAATCTCGTCATAGTCATAGAAGATCACTCGACCATGCCGGGTCACGCCAAAGTTCTTCAGCAACATGTCACCCGGAAAGATACCCGCTCCGATCATGTCCTTTATTGCATTTCCGTAGCTACGAACTGCCCGGTCATATTCCCGCTCATTGGCAGACTCCAGATAGATATTGAGAGGCACCAGCCTTCTTTCGATGTATAAATGTCGAATGATGATGTTTTCACCATCGATGGTCAGGCTTGATGGAACTGTCATCCTTAGCTCCTTAAGCAAGTCATCGGAAAAACGATCAACCGGAAAGGCAACATGGGAGAATTCCAGAGTGTCTGCCATACGACCGACACGATCATGTGTCTTGACCATCTGATACTTCTGCTTGACAGTCGCACGATCCATGTTTTTTTGCGGCGGAAACGAATCGTTAATGATCTTGAAGACAAATGGATAGGAGGGCAGGGTAAATACCGTCATGACCATGCCCTTGATACCCGGTGCGATGATCAGCTTATCTCTGGAGTGTTGCAGGTGGTGCAGAAACTCTCTGTAGAAGAGGGTCTTGCCTTGTTTCTGAAAGCCGATCGAGGTGTATATGTCAGCATGGCTTCTTGTGGGCAGCATGGTCGACAGGAAGGTGACCAGGGCTGAGGGGACTTCAGTGCTGACCATGAAATAGGATCGGGTAAAACTGAAGATCAGGGCAATATCCTGGCTGTCGGTCAGGATGGCATCAACATACAGTTTCCTTGATTTGTCCAGCAACAGAGGGATGACAAATGGAATCTGGGATTGATTGACCACGGCTCGCCCTACAAGGTAGGTCGCCTTGTTTCGGTAAAACAGCGATGAGATAACCTCGAAGTGAAGATAGGGCAAGGATCGGGAATTGGTCTCGATCAAGGGAGAAATTGTCTCTATGATCGACTCAATATCCCGATCAATATCTTGCCATCTATTTTGCAGTTCAAATGAATTCAGGATATTTCGAAAGCATTCCTGCATACTCGAATCTTCGGGATACCAGGCAACATAGGTAGGATCTTCCATATCGAGAAAGTCAACCGCTGTCCCGGGTTTGACAAAGATGTGCTTGTTATTGAAATATTTCCGGTCAAACAGTCGACAGAACACCGAATTGTAGAAACTCTCGGCAAGTTCTGGCTGACTGTGGTCATACAGCTTCCACATGTATTGCCGCTTGATGTCCTGCCAGATAACCTTGTCTGTTTCCGTAACGTCAATTCGTTCCCGAATATACTGAACTGTTTCCGTGACCCTTTCGTCATACAGGAAAATTCGCTTTTTCTGGGCAAGACCTTCTCCATCCCAGTCAGCCGTTTCAAAGCACCCCCGGGCTTCCCGGGTTATTTCGTTGAAACGCTTGAAATGGCGGCTGAACCCATAAAGAATGGATCCAGAGACCATGTCAACAAGTTCTTCATTCATATCACGGGTGTTCAGAAATTACCTTGAAAATGATTGTATTGGGCAACTGGTGCAGGTGCACAAGGCATGGAAACTTTGCCTGCTTGACGATGAGGGCAGATTGCTGTCATGCATGGACCAGGGAATTTCAAGTTCAAGGATGCCGAACATGTTGAAGCCTTGGGGTTGCCTGCCTGTTGCCCTGTTAATTGCTCATGCCGCAAAACGGATTCCTTATATTTGCCGTGATTTAGCGAGAGCCTGATCAATATCCC
>VXPI01000042.1 GCA_009839585.1 Gammaproteobacteria bacterium | reverse complement strand
GTGTTGTGGTGATGAATTTGACATTGCAGTTCGTCAATCCAGCCGAACGCAATCAACTCGTTCAGAAAATTCACGATGGGCTTCTTTCGTCCGGGGTACTGGTTTTGTCAGAAAAAGTGATTTTGAGCAATCCGGATCAGAATGAAGTCATGAATCTCCTGCATGATGAATTCAAGCGGGCGCATGGATACAGCAAACTCGAGATTAGTCAGAAACGCACGGCACTTGAGCAGGTCATGAAGATTGATACATTAGAACGTCATCGAAAAAGGCTCTTGAATGCCGGATTCGAATCTGTTCATCAATGGTTTCAGGGGTTGAATTTTGTCTCTTTTCTTGCCATCAAATCGGATAGCACCCGCTAATGCTGAACCCTCGTGATCTGGTAGCCAGATTGGTTGAGTCCCCACTCGAGCTGGTTGCAGCTGATTTGCAGAAGGCAACGGAAAAGGCGTGGAAAGATCGCAGGCATGGACTCTTGAACGAGTGGAAGGGCTTGCTTTATTCATTGCCTGAAATCGAGACCTGCTTTGCGAATTTAACCTCTGATGCAGTGACGATCGGCCGTCGGGAGCAGCTCTCGAAGAAACAGCAACAAGTCATTCTCGATATTCTGAAATCGCTCCATCCATGGCGCAAAGGACCATTTGATCTTTTTGGTATTGAGGTTGATGCTGAATGGCGATCGAACCTCAAGTGGTCGCGTCTTCAGGGAAAAATAACCCCTCTCATGAATCGGCTAGTGCTGGATGTTGGCTGCGGAAATGGCTACTACATGTTCAGGGCTCTGGGTGAGGGTGCCCGGTTTGTATTGGGCACTGACCCTTCCTTGTTGTTTCTCGCCCAGTTTCATGCAATCTTGAACTATGCCCCAAGGCTTCCGGCTGCGCTTTTGCCTTTGCGTTCGGGCGAATTTCCAGCGGTGCAAATGCGGGAGAGAGGCGTTGAGTTCGATAGTGTGTTTTCAATGGGTGTTCTTTATCATCGCCGAGTCCCGGCCCGGCATCTTCTTGAACTGGCTCAGGCGTTACGTCAAGGTGGCGAACTCATTCTCGAGACGTTGATCGTGATCAACAGTGATGAATGGTTGATCCTGTATCCGGAGGGTCCTTATGCAAAAATGCCGAATATTGACTTGATTCCTTCGCTGGGAATATTGAATGGGTGGCTGGAGGAGAGCGGCTTTGGAGATATTCAGGTGATTGATGTCTCACAGACAACGGTTGGTGAGCAACGAAGTACAGAATGGATGACCTTTGAATCTCTGGCTGATTTTCTGGATCCCGATAACCCGGAGAAGACTATAGAAGGCTTTCCTGCTCCGGTCCGTGCTATCGTGACGGCCAGAAAACTGTGAATGCAGGGCTGGGGTATCCAGCCATTACCTCGCTATTTTCTATAAATCCGGTTTTCCAGTTGCGAGTTTTCAAGTACGGTTTTTGATTGCAGTTGCCAAAGATTTTCGTCAATTTGTGGAAAGCAAACCGCTTGGTCAGATTCGATACGATCAGGAACAAGCGTAATATCCAGTAATGTGATCCAGTCCATGGTGGCTTGATATATTTGCGCACCTCCAATGATCCAGGTGTCTTCGGATTCACATTGGGCCAGAGCTGAATCGGGATCAGGATACCATTCGACATTTTGTAACGGATGCCGGCTGATTACGATATTTCTTCGGTTGACCAGCGGTCGTTTGCCTATTGACTCCCAGGTGACCCTGCCCATTACTACGGTGCTGTTGATGGTGCGCTGTTTGAAGCGTCTCAGATCCTCGGGGTAATGCCAGGGTATGCCGTTATCGAGGCCAATCACCCGGTCGTGAGTCATCGCAACAATGGCGCCACGAAGAGGGGTCCCGTTTCGGGGCAGCATTTCTAGACGGCAACCTTGAAGTTGATCGCTGGATGCGGGTCGTATCCTTCCAGTACAAACATCGACATAATCTCTTCCGTGTCGAGTTCGAGCAGGGGCTCAATGTCAGAAAGGGAGCGAATCGATGGGTCGATATGGAGTTTCGGAAGTGATCGGGGTTTACGCAGTAACTGCCTTTTAAGCCCGGGGACATGATCATATTCGGCCATGCGGCCATTTTCCTTGGAAGTGTAGATGTGTGCATCAATCAGGGTGTGGCCGAAACGCCCGGCTGGAATACTGGAAAACCGGGAAAACAACTCAAGCAGCAGGGAGTAGCCTGCAATGTTATAGGGAACTCCCAAAGCGATATCGCAGCTTCTCTGGGTGAGATGCAGACACAGACAGGGTTTTCCCTTCGAATTGTATTGGACATTCAGAACCCATAGGGCATGACATGGTGGCAATGCGCTGGTTTGCGCGTTACCGGGTGCCCAGGCAGAAATGACCATACGTCTGCTTGATGGGTTATTGGTCAGCTGATCAACCACATAGGCGATTTGATCGTTGAACTGATTATCGGGCAAGGGGAAATGGCGCCAGAAATTGCCATATGCACTTGGCACCTTGCCATTCTCGTCAGCCCATGGATCCCAGAATTTGCATCCGTGCTTGCGAAGCAGGCCAATGCTGGTTTGTCCAGACAGGAACCATAAATTCTCGATAACGATGTTCTTCCAGGATATCTCCTTGGTGGTCAGTAATGGAAATCCCTGGGTTAGATCAATTTCGTAGTTGATGTTAAAGGTCGAGATGGTATCCACCCCGGTTCTGTTTGCTTTTCGGGTTCCGGATTCCAGGGTTTTCCGGACAGCATCAAGGTATTGTTTCAAGAAAAGGTCCTGAGATGAGTAATGCCTAGGCGTTGTTATCGGGCGATTGGTAGTAGTAATGCAGAATATCGCGAACGAATCGGGCAGACTTGACATACCATTTTTCTTTGTTGATGCACAACATGGCATAGGCAATTTTACGATCTCCATTGTCGGCAAAGCCCACAAACCAGTCATACCTACCTTTCGGTTCGGTACCAGTCAAGGACCCGGTTTTGCCGCCCACGACCAGGTCCTTGTAGTTTTTTCCCTTCAACCTGCCAAAGGAGCGTTTCGCCGACCCGATCCGAACGGTAGACTCCATCATCGATTTGAGTTGTTTGGCCGTATCTGCCTGAATCACTGCGGTCTTGTTTGGTTTTTCGTTGATGTAAATCGGAATGCCGCTTGAATCCGTCAGTGATTTGACAATGACAGGCGCCAGAAGATGACCATCATTGACCGCCAGTGCGCCCAGTACTGCACCATGCATTGGCGAGAGGGTGTTTTTCCTTGTATAGCCCGAAGCCAGTTCCGCAACCTGCCATGCGTCCTCTGGGTCTATATTGACTCTCCCGCCCTCAAATGCAAAATCAGAGGCAAATCGTTGGTTGAAGCCGAGTTTATGTACATACTGAAGCATGATATCGGCTTCAAGGTGCACGGCTCCCAGGCGTCCAAATACAGAATTCACGGACTTGGCGAATGATTCATTCAATGTGTATTTGCGAGTCCATTTTCCATCCTTGTGATTAAATACGTGCTTTTTATAAAATGACGTGCCCTTGCCGTTAAACGGAATGACAGTAGATTCCGAAGCAAGGCCTTCATTTACGGCTGCTACTGCTGTGACAATCTTGTATATTGAAGCACCGGGAAAGGTGTTCTTGACGGTAAACACTTCCCCGTTAAGACCATCCCGGCGGGATTCAGCCATGGCCAGAACATGTCCGTTATCGGGGTCAATTGCTGCAAATACACCATAATCC
>VXPI01000322.1 GCA_009839585.1 Gammaproteobacteria bacterium | reverse complement strand
CGGAATCGGCGAATGAAAGAGCGCTCTGAAAACGGAGTTTATGGACAAGAACTAATTAATGGCGAGTACACAGGTCCTCTCGTTGAAGCCGACGTGTCAAATCTCTGGCAAACTAAGGGTGACTACAATTTAGGACATGACGTCCAGCGCGCCGGGCATAAAGTGTTTTTCAGTTCGCTAGTTGCGGCATTGTCTAAAAGAATGGTCGGGGCGCGGGCTAGTATTGGCGACGCAGGGAACGACTCGTGGCTCGGCAAAGCTATAAGGGCTCTAGAAAAACTGGCAGGTAACATCGCATACGAATGGCATGCTGGGCAGCGATGGCCTGCACTAAGAGATATCTACCGTAACTTCTCAATTTCTTTGCCATCGCGACCTACGTTCAGGGAGCAGCGCACCATAACTGGTGTGAAACTAGCTCTGCGGGACATTGCGGTCGACCTTTGTCTGTTAGGAACAGGAGTCTTGGGCAGGCCAAAAATCGACAGGCACGATGTGCGCGAAGCCAGTTCATCCTCTCTCTGGTCCATGGAATCATGGCTGGACACATTTTGTGTTCGGCCATTGCCGGTTCACTCGAAGAAAGGCGCCGAGGCGCTATTGAATCTAGTAACAATGGACTTGGAGGATCGAGTTTTCAACTTCAATGAACGGGAGGAAATTACGACAAAGACCGCGCGATTTGCGCTCGACCACAGTTTTCCCGAGAGGAGCAGGGAAAACCTGGAAAAGGCGGCGGATTGTCTGCTGGCTTATGGCCACCACAAGGATGTATTCGTCTTTGAGGTAATGAGTTCACTCAGGTATTTAATCGACCAAGGAGATCATGAGGCCCGCAAGACATTTCTCTCATTGGCCAAGGAGATAGAGCCCATCACTGATTACACTGACGGGGACGAGACGAGTCATGCCCGAACCGAGTTGCATCAAGGGATCGCCGAGTTATTCCCCGAGAAAGTACCCGCCTTACTTGCGGAACTCGTCAGAGAACAAGAGTGGTACCAAGCCGAGAGATTGATCAATGCATGGACGGAAAAGATCCCCGCCAACTCCGAAACAGGTCAAATGCTTCTGAAAACGTTCATTTCGCCTGGAGAATTTAGGGAGGCATGGGAGGCAGCGGACAGAATGTCCGATGCCCGGACATCGATTAAAGAAACTCTTGGTCGCTTGACAGGTAGAGACGATCCTTCGCCAGACAATGACGTTGGCAGTACAGCAAGCGAAAAGACTCGTGAGATACCGGACGTGAGGAGGTTTGAGCCGAGCCAACTTACTGATTTCGTTCGAACGGCTCGTGAAGATACGTCTCTGATCGGAAGATGTGCCGTGTCACAATGGCTGATTTACTGGGATTCAGAAGGCCGACATGCCGAGGCGCTGAATGCTTACGATAATTTGCTGCAGAACGAAGGTTTCCGTTTTGATCTTTCCGAGGCATTGGATACCGCATTTCGAATCTCGCTGAACAAACAGGGACGTTCCAAAGCTTACATTTGGTTGATTCGGGCCATGGTGGAGAACAAGGGTTGGGTCAGGTGGTGGTCCAGCGATGAGGAGTTTCGGAAGCGTGTCCAGGCGGTTGCTCAAGAATACCCATCAAAATGGAAGGAATTCGTAATCGAAACAAGCCAAGCCAAACACCTTGGAGACTTGGAAGACAATTGGATTTCGGTAGGGTTTTGCAGGCTTGTATATTTTCTCGTAGAAGTCGGAGAGCTTGATCTAGCAAAATGCTGTGCGTTCGAAATGGTTGAGGTGTTTAGAGAGGAAGTATCGCAGCAACCCTTGGTAACACCCGATTGGGCACAGTAATGGATACTTCGCTCGGATTGCTTCTTGAAAGGCTACATTGGCCCATACCTCGCATTCGATGGGAAGCTGCCCGGGCTTTGGCCAGCCTTATTCGAGCGGGGCATGATGGCGCGCTTGATGCATTGGCCGAGTGGACTAGCAAACGCACGCTGGAAAGTGAATGTTTGCTAGGCATTGGCGTAATCCATGCGTTCGAGTTGAAAGATTTTTGCCCGGAAGATACCGCTAAGCAAATGGTCTCGAAATCAAGTCTTGCATCGGATTGTATGCTCAGGACGATCTACAACACGCGCGAACGAAGCGCGCGTTTTAAGTACACCATCTCACCTAAAACCCACGCGCATTTGCCCGAAGAATCAAAGTCAAAGTTCGACTGGCTCAAAACTGCAATTGTGCCTGAGATATATTTGCGTACCCTCCAATGGCTCGAAGACACGCAGGGTTTCGCATTCGTTGATCGATGGCGACATGATTGGGCATGGATTTGTCGCTCTCACGGTACAGAGCTGCCAGAGGCGAGGTTTTTCGTGGGATCTGATCGAAGCAGGACCGCAATAGAACTGCACACGCTGCAAAGCGAGGTTTTGGTGTCTGCCTTTCTACGCACGCTGGCTTACGCCATGCACATCGGCAAAATCCAAGCGGAACATGCCGAGCATCATGCATTGCTTGCGCTTCCCCTGAACCGAGGACTAGCGAGTTTGGAGCCAGTCAAGCGCCCAACTTGGAGCCGAAATCTTTTGCAAAGGTGGCAGGATTCGAAACAGGAACTGATTTTGGAAATCTGGCTGCAAGCTGGGAGGCATATCTCGTCAGAGGAGATGCCTGCTGCACTGCACGTAGTCGATACAAACGAAAAGAACTATATCGATATCAAAATCGATATCATTGCAGGTCATGGCACATTTAATGTGGATGAGCCGGAAGCCGATTCACCCATCTGCGACTGGGAGATAGCCGAGACAGGGTGCATGGAGGGAGAAGTCCGGCTGCGCGATGGCTCACTCGGGCTTTTGGAGCGCCCCAAAACCTTGGCGTGTTTGGTAGCTCCCGAACATGTCGGGCGGATTGATGCCTCTGTCGCACTCCAGATACGGCTTGCGTGTCTTGGGCTCGGTTGGCGTAAGGGGAGAGTCCGTTGTCGCGAGAACGATATCGAGTTGCAAATGAATGCTGAAGTGGTTTCCCGCTGGCACCACTGGTACTCTGATTGGCAACCTTCAAATTTCAACCAGCTTGAGTCTGAAATCTCAAGCATGACGACCGTTCGACGACCCTGGTTGCAGGAACATGTCAATTCATCCGGTCTTTCTTTGGCCATCCTGGCCAAAATCCAAGTCGGTATTCGGGAGCAAACGTATGACAACCTCAGCATTGACGTTGACCAGTTCTTAATTAGACCACAAGAAAGCGAAACCCTTGCTTTCGAACTAACATCTAATGGGGGTTGATCTAGGAATCACGGGAAGGCCCGAATGATGGTGTGGAGGCAAGAAGCGTGACCAAGGCGGCGTACGTCTACATTCTCGCTAACAAGAAGCGCGGCACATTATACGTCGGCGTTACTAACGACCTGGAACGACGTATGTACCAGCATAAGTATGGTCTGCTGGGAGGGTTCACCAGTAAGTACAAAGTAACCCGATTGGTTTGGTATGAGCAGGGAGAGGATATTCCCGCGGCAATCGGTCTTGAGAAGAAAATTAAGAATCGCAATAGGCAGTGGAAGATTGACTTGATTGAAAGGAGGAATCCGGAGTGGCAGGATCTCGCCCCGGGGTTGGGGAGATTCTGCGACTCCGCTTCGCTCCGCGCAGAATGACGGTGGCGAGAGCTTCGCTTAGCGCAGAATGACAATTAGGTTAACCTAGATCGCGAGCACCTTGGTTCCGCGGGAGATTCCGGTTACGCCGGTGCGGG
>VXPI01000131.1 GCA_009839585.1 Gammaproteobacteria bacterium | reverse complement strand
TGTATTAGAGTCTGCAGCAAGCCAGTAGTAAACAACTGTGTGACAATGCTCTGGTTTTAATATGAGGTTCTCCGATATGATTTCCCATGATTCAAGCGGATGTTTAATCACGATCTCATCAGCAATTTCCGCAAGATAGCCTGTGGCACCATAGCGGGAAATCCGTCTTGCATTTCTGAAAATTTCGTTGAGGAAATCCATACTTCGCGTTGGATATTTTTTTATGAATCCTTTCGCTATCTCATGCCAGTAATGCATAGACATGAGGTCGTCAGTTTCGGAAAGCATAGTGAGAACTTCAAACACCAATTCTTCAGGAAAATCCTCAGAGATCTCTTTGGCAAAGTAATAGTCATACATAAGCCGCCTGGAGATATTAACTGAAGTCTGATCGGGATGTTGCAGCAGTGCGGCAATGATCTCCCGAAACAGGTGTTCCGATATCTTGTCTTTGGCTTGTTTGAATACAAATCCGGCGAACGCCGTTGAATCAAGTTCCCCTTCCTTTAACAGGATTAACATCTCGTGTAACAGCGATTCGGTGAAACCGAAAGACCCCATACAAGTAATGGCGATTTCCCGCGTCGCTTGCTTATGCAACAAGCGGTGCAATAACATTTCCCAACGCCTGCCATCCCGAGTACGCAGTCCACTGAAATACCCACTCACGAAGGACGCATTGTTATCGGCATGCCCCGATTCCATATGCTTCAATAATTCCTCCTCAAATTGTGGTTCCGCCAGTTTCCCGCATTCCATTCCCAACTCCGGCAATCGGTGCCCGGATGCTCTGACCAGTTTCGGCAGGTGTTCTGAAAATACCGTAAAATCTCTGATGTATTCTTGGGCCAAGTCCCGTACTCGTTTGGCGGGCAGGTTTGATTCCTTATATTCTCCTTTCTGAAATACATCATCCTCTTCCCAGGTGCCATACAGAACGTAACGCTCGGTTCGCTCCCAGAGTGAGGTACCCGTCAATACCTTATCCAATTGCCGGATTCTGCCAAATATTGAGTTGGTATTATCTGAGGCATCACTATTCCGCCAAAGTGCCCGAATGACAAACTGAGTAAGCGGTCTTCGATCTATTTCCCTGTCCTCAGCAAGCTCAAACAGGATGTCCATGACTTCGCCGGCAAGCTCTTCGATTCGCATAAAATGCACAATATCTTGGGCAGCGGTGATGAATACTTCAGCGACCCGATTCCGATCGGCTGCATTGAACCCTTTCATTTCAATGCGCAGAAAGCGTAATACCTGTCGCCAATAGTCAAATACCTCACCGTATGTCTTCGAGCGCCAAAATTCGATGCTTGGTCTTGATCCCTGATACTCGGCACCGACTATTCTGGAATCACTCTCGGTTTTCAGCCAATGTTGACACATTTCCAATCCAAGGGCACGACGACCGGCATCGTTGCTCATGACCAGATCTTTCAGGATAGGAAGACGTTTTGACGGCGCCGCCTGGGTCGCTGTCGGCCACCCCAGCCCCACATTGAACAAGCTGAGTAAAAGCCCTTTGGAGTTATTCGAATACTCTGCGTTCTCTGCCAACGCTATCGGTATTAAAACGTCTACTGCACGTGCAAATAAATCATCCCATACAGCTATTTTTTCCAAAGCCCAGACAATATCCTGACGACCTGCATGCCACGCATACAGTTGTTCATGCGACCATGTCTTGATGGTGCGTTCCAGCAACGCCAGTGTGCCCGCCGGGTCTGCCTCTGACAGGTAATTCAAGAATCGTAAACCGGTTTCCGATACCAGAAAATCGTGGTCGGAGAAGGGGCCTGTCGTGGATAATATGTCCTTTACCACGGTCTGGGCTGGCGATACCCCGTGTGCGTAAATAAACAATTGCAAAAACCAGCGTTTCATAGCGGGTGGGATGCGATCCATGAATGTCTGAAATGGAAACCCGTGGCCACAGTTCTTCCAAAAATCCACCCATAGATACACGTGCAAGGCCTTTGGCACAATAAACAACGTATGGCTACCCTGTAATATCCGTTTATCCCGGTAATGTTGGACAATCTCTTGAAATCTTCTCCAAGTCATGGTCGGGTCGACTTCTTTGACAAGACTACATATGAATTCACCCTCTTCACTGACCGGTGATTCAAAGCCGAAACGGTGAAAAAGGGCTATGTGGCGTAAGACCGTCCGGTGTTGCTCGGCCGCACGGCTGTTTATTGCTTTATGTCCGATGATAAAACGATCCCAGATGGGAACATCGGCAGGGGATTTCAGGACATGGTCGGGATTGCTTCTCAGATTTTCGCCAACGAGATGGGCGACACGAGGGGAACCGCTGCACCACGCTGCCCAATTATGCAGATCGGCATTTTGTTGAAGATAGCCGAACAGGATTTTTTTGATTTGCTCGTCCGTAAGTCGTGGGCAATGATACGTCCGCATGGCGCTATCGTAGGTTTCGTCCGGACCATGATCGATCGTGATTAATTTAATTCCGCTGCGACCTTTCAAGGCCGACCAGATGGAAGTTCTGTCATCATCATCACAGTCATCAATCACCAATATAACGGAATAGTATCTGTCAGGTTTGAGTAGTTCCTTAAACAATTTACTTTTTTGGAATTCTTCCCCGCGTGGTACATAGACGACCGAAGGTGCGATGCCATCGATCGACACCGCTTCAAGTACGAGACGGGTCTTTCCGATACCCGGTTCACCGATAACGCGGATGTGCTGAACAACGTTTTCGTGGAGAGCCGCTCTTATTTCCTTGATTAATTCCTCCTGCTCACTCCCGAGTTGCAGCGCAACCCGCATTTGGGCGTCATTTTTCTTCCAGCCCTCAATAGACCGAAAACTGCCGTCGTCAAGACCAATCAGGTCAAGGCAAAGTGAAGGATATTTGTCCAATTCGCCGGCAATCTGACCTTGCCCATACACGGCAACTTTTGGCTGGGTATAACCACAGGCTTGAAACAATTTGGTCAAGTGAGCGATTGCCTCATCGTGTTGGTGGGGCAGCAAATCATGGCCAAACGTGACGAGGGCATACGTCCCATTCCGGTTGAGACAGGTTTTTATTGCATTACCCAGGTGTTTCTTTGATTTATCGAATAGTTCTTTTCTCAAGTCGCCAAGTTGCCAGGGCTTGAACCCTGATCCTGTTTTAATTTGATAATAGGTGCTGCCTCTAGCTAACAAGGAATCGGATGTCGACGAATTGTCCACCTTTGCATCGATACCGCCGTCCGGTGCATTGCTGTTTAATGACAACACTACGTCTTTTGGGCTAAGCCCATTGGCAATGGCTTCACATCGTAATAAGCTGAGAAAAAGTCTGATGCCTTGCTCCGAATCCAACTGGCCCAGTACGCTCGGGTGAGGAGCAAATGTCGAGGGTAAGGTGGCGAGATTTGGATTTATCGATGGGATCTGCACGGGTTGTACGTTCACGTTTACGCGCAGACCGGCTTTTTGAGCCAGTGACACAAGGGCATCCAGACTGAATTTTTCGACTCGGCCCTTGAGCAAATCGTTCAAACGCGGCTGGGTAATCCCAAGTACTTCAGCTTTTTCGGCCTGTGTCCCGGTACGTCGTTGCACATACTCCTGTAAGGTCGTTATCAGCGAAGCCCGTTCCCTGGTGTCAGAGGACGATTCACGCCTAGTTCCGGCGGCACGTCGTTTCTTTACGGTGGTCTTTTTTCCCATATTTTCTATTTATATCCAGTGTCGTATAAACATCTGGGGGTGGC
>VXPI01000365.1 GCA_009839585.1 Gammaproteobacteria bacterium | reverse complement strand
ATACGACCAAGAAACAATTGCACACGACACTGTTCAACAAATTTCACATTTCCCTTGATTGGCGCGTAGCACGTTGTGACCATTTGCAAGGCAAGTGCGGATTATGCCGAAAAACGGGGTTTCGTGCACCGAATCATGCACATGCTTTCAGTGATCGAAAAATGACGGTGGTTTCGGTTCATTTGGATGGGGCGTCTGTCCGGACAGAATCTGCCGCGTACGCAACTCGTTATCAAAGTTCATCCGGCTATTGGTATGCACAAATTGTTCGGGAAAGAGTTTTTCAAATTCGTCTCGATATCCATCGTCAATAATGACGAACCGTTTAATATCCGGATGGGCATCCAGATACTCCTTGACTTCACCCGCCCGGGAATCTTCGGGCTGCTTGTCCCCCCATCTCCTGTTATCCGTCTTGTCCTTGACATAGTAGTGTAGCTTGTGAATTCGAAAATAGGCTTTCAGCGCCTCTACGGATTTGCCACGACGCCAATCCGAGCTCAGCACGATCTCGGCACGGAAGTCCTCGCAAATGCTTCGAACCCGCTCTACCGCACCGATGTCCCAGTCAAAGCATATGCATCCAAGGTCAAACCGGTCCAGTTCGAGATACAGTTCATCGTCATATTCTGCTGCAAGCGTCTTCAGCAGTTCATGCAGATCATGATCGAAACGCTTTTGGCTGGAGTACGGCTGCAATACCCCGTCAATATCCAGAAAAATTACCGCACGGTCTTTTGGTTCTTCTCTCATTTTCATTCTTTCTCTCATTTTCATTCTTCTCTCATTCATTGTGATTGTCTACCCTCCGGTTCCATATAGTACTGTTTATGTGCTTTTGCATCATGCGATCACTGTGAATCTCGCTACAGTCAGGACGCTCAGGGCAGGTACATTCCACCATTGACATGCAGTGTCTGCCCGGTAATGTAGTCTCCGGACCCATCTACGAGAAACAGGACCGCATGTGCTATGTCTTCAGTTTCACCCAGTCGATTGAGCGGGATATGCGCCAGCATTTCGGAACTTTGCTGTTCGGACAAGACACCGGTCATATCGGTTCTTATAAACCCCGGTGCAATGGCATTGACGGTTATTCCGCGAGGCGCTGCTTCCCTGGCCAGCGCTTTCGTGAACCCGAGAATCCCGGCCTTGGCCGCCGCGTAGTTCGACTGCCCCGGATTGCCTATTGCCCCGATGACGGATGATATATTCACTATTCTGCCAAACCGCGCCTTCATCATCCTACGTACGACCGCCCTGGTCATCCGGAACATGGAAGTCAGGTTAACCTCGATCAGATCTTCCCATTCATGATCCCTCATTCGGACCAGCAGATTGTCATGGGTTATACCCGCATTATTCACCAGTATCAAGGGGTCTCCGGATTCCTTGTTTATAGCGTCAATCAATTGCACAATACCGTTCCGGTCACGCACATCAAGCACCCGGCCCCGTCCGTTCAGGTTTTCGGATCCAAACATGCTGCTGATCCTGTCTGCGCCATCCGCAGTAGTGGCTGTGCCATAAACGATGCCGCCATGCCGAGCCAGGCTTAACGCAACCGCTTTTCCAATCCCGCGGCTTGCCCCAGTCACCAGACAAACCCGATCCCTTATATTATCAGACATATTTTCAATTCGACTCACTGCTACATCTTGATCATTGCCGATCCCCACGTGAAGCCTCCTCCAAAACCTTCGATCAATACAAAATTGCCAGGCTTGATTCGACTGTCCCGGACCCCTTCATCCAGAGCAAGCGGCACTGAAGCCGCCGAAGTATTCCCGTGCTTCTCAACGGTTATGATTACCTTGCTTTCGGATAATCCCAGACGTTTGCCAATGGCACTGATAATTCTGCTATTGGCCTGATGCGGGACCAGCCAGTCAACCTGGTCCAGAGTCATGCTGTTGGCATTCAGGGTTTCCTTGACAATATCACTCATGGCAGTTACCGCCCAGCGAAAGACCTCACCCCCCTCCATCGTTACATACGCACCGCCATCCTGCAGCTTCTGATAGTTTCGTGATACGCCGGTCGGAACACACAGCAAGTCCTTGAATCGGCCATCACTGTGCAAATGTGTTGACAATATGCCCGGCTCATCACCTGGCTCAAGAATAACCGCACCAGCACCATCACCAAACAACACACAGGTTTGCCGATCGCTCCAATCCAGAATACGGGAAAATGTCTCTGCACCTACCACCAGTGCGCATTTTGCGCTTTGGGTTCGAATGAACTTATCGGCCACATCAACGGCAAACAGGAAACCGGCACATACTGCCTGCACATCAAAGGCCGGAGGACCAATCACGCCCAGTCTTTCCTGCAACAGACATGCCGTGCTCGGAAAAACCACATCCGGTGTTGATGTTGCAACCACAATCAGGTCAATCTCATCGCAGGTTTTTCCAGCGGCCTGAATTGCCTTGAGGGACGCCTTTTCGGCGAGATCACAGGTGTACTCGTCTTCCGCGGCAATTCTGCGCTCCTTTATGCCAGAGCGGGCGGTTATCCAGGCATCGCTGGTATCAACCATTGTTTCGAGTTCGGCGTTGGTCATGACCCTCTCGGGCAGATAGCCGCCAGTACCGGTTATTCTTGAGAAAAGCATAATCTTGAGTACTGGAGATTCCCGATTCGATTATGCGGTCGATGCATTTTCCCGAACCGCTTCGGTTTCCATTCTGGCTGCGATGTGCTGACTGATTCTCTCCACAAGCCCGCTCCCTGAAGATTTCATTGCATATTCAATGGCATGACGAAAACCAGTAGCGTCTGCACTGCCGTGCGATTTTACCACTACGGCATTCAACCCAATCAGGTTTGCTCCGTTGTATCTCCTGTGATCAAGTCTACTCTTGACGGCATTCAGGGTTGGTCTGGCAGCCAGTGCCGAGAGTTTATTGAACACTGAACTTGTGAATTCCTGCTTGATTACCGACATGATAAACTGGGCAACGCCTTCCGATGCCTTAAGTGCCACATTGCCGAGTACTCCATCACAGACAATGAGATCAGTACCGCCCATGAATATATGATCTGCTTCGACATAGCCAACATAGTTCAATGAGCTGTTCTTGAACAACTCTGCCGCCGCCTTTATGGTTTCGTCGCCCTTGCCTTCTTCGACCCCGATATTGAGGAGCCCGACCGTTGGGTTACTTCGTTCCTCATGGCTTTCGATCAACTGCGAACCCATGATACCGAACTGAAACAGGATTTCCGGCGAAACATCAACATTTGCACCGAGATCGAGTATATAGGTGGATCCTGTAATCCTGGGCAAAATGGCACAGATAGCTGGACGGTCAATACCGCGAATGGTCCCCAGAACAAACTTGGCGGTTCCCATCAGGGCACCGGTATTACCCGCGCTTACGCAAGCATCGGCAACACCATCCTTGACAAGATTGATGGCGACGCGCATTGAAGAGTCTTTTTTCTTGCGGATCGAGAGCGCAGGCGGATCATCCATGGCTACGATCTCGGATGCGGGCTGAACACTGATCCGATCCCTATTGGCACATCTGTGTTGATCCAGTTTCTTGCGAATTTGAGCCTCAAGTCCGACTAGAATCAAGTTAATCTGCTGATGCGAATCAACTACATTAGCCGAGGCAGGAATTGTGACTTCCAATCCATGGTCACCGCCCATGGCATCAATGGCAATCGTGATCATCTAGTACAGAGTAACATTTTAGTATTGACATTATAGCCGGTTCTGACTATGGTAG
>VXPI01000162.1 GCA_009839585.1 Gammaproteobacteria bacterium | reverse complement strand
CCTGGTGATTCACTCATCTTTCGGAATCCGCATCAATCGTGCCTGGGGGCTCGCGCTTCGCAAGCGGTTTTGTCGAAAGTTCAACTTTGAACTTCAGGCCGCTGCACTTGAAGATGCGATCATTCTATCGCTTGGCCCAACCCACAGCTTTCCAATCGACGAGCCCATGCGGTATCTTTCTTCCGGGAATATCGCGGATGTACTCAGTCAGGCCATTCTGGATACGCCATTCTTTGCGACCCGGTGGCGATGGAACGCATCCATTGCCCTGGCCGTCAAGCGATTTTCAGGCGGGTCAAAAACACCTCCACAGTTCCAGCGGAGCAATGCAGAGGATTTGGCCTCTTTGGTGTTCCCGGATCACCTTGCCTGCGCGGAAAACATATCCGGCAAGCGGGAGATTCCCGATCATCCCCTGATTCGTCAGACCATGTATGACTGTCTGCACGACTTGATGGATATGCCAGGTCTGAAAAAGGTTCTTGAACGATTGGAGAATGGTAGCCTGAATCTGGTCTGCAAAGACCTTGCGGGACCCTCACCGCTTGCCGAAGAAATACTATCGGCCAGAAATTATGCGTTTCTGGATGATGCTCCAGCCGAAGAACGACGCACCCGATTGGTGCGAAGCCAGGCCCTGAACACTCCTGAAGATGCAGTATCCCTCGGGGTGATTGATGAAAGCGTCATTCGTGAAATCCGGGAAGAAATCTGGCCTGATGCGGAAAATATGGATGAATGCCATGATGCCCTGATGGTTCTGGGCGGCATCATGGATAAGGAGGCTGAATCCTGCTCCTGGACCGAATTGCTGGACAGTCTAGCCAGTACCGGCAGGGCTTGTCTGGTTACAACCTCGGCATCGCAAGTGTGGGTGGCGGCTGAGCGACTTGCGTACTGGGAACGGATCCATCCCAATCTCGGGAAATCCCCGTCAATTGAAGCTGTCGGACAGATAGAGGAGATTGATCGGGATCAGGCGATGGTCGAATTGCTGAAGCTGCGCATGCAGGGTATCGGTCCGACCAGCAAACTGGAACTGGCTGTGTTTCTCGGTGTTCCAGACACCGATATAACTCGCTCACTTGTCAACCTTGAGCAAAGCGGGTTTGCCATGCGCGGGGTATTTGATCAATCAGGACAACAACCGCAAGATCTCGAACAATGGTGTGAACGCAGGCTTTTGTGGCGGATTCGGCAGCGTTCGGTCCAGTCAAGGAGGAAACGCATATCACCCGTTTCCATCAATACATTCATGAAATTTCTTTTTGAATGGCAGGGGTTGAGCAATGAAGCCAGGCATCTACGGTCAGAGCCAGAAGGCTTGATGGAAGTGCTTGCACAACTCGAGGGCGTTGAATTACCGGCTACGGTCTGGGAAGATGCCATTATCCCTGATCGACTTGGCAACTATTCTCCACAGGCACTGGACATGCTCTGCAGTACTGGGCGTATCGTCTGGGTTCGATTAAATGTGCCCGGACATTGTCCGCTCAGGAGTTCGAATCGCCTATCTCCAGTTGCGTTTGTTCCACGCAGTGCGCTCGGACACTGGTTCGCTCATTCAAGGTCTGCCCCATACGACATGGACGGACTATCCTGGCCAGCTCGTCGATTGGTGGAATTGCTGGAAAATGGCGGTGCCCAGTTTTTTGAGGATTTGGTCAATCAGGGTGGATGGGTGGCCAGTGAAGTTAGAAATGGGCTGTCTGAACTGGTTGGGTCAGGACTCGCAGTGAATGACAATTTTGAAGGCATGCGGAGCCTGTACGGGAAATCCCTGTCGAAAAGGCGGAAACGGGGGCGATGGTCGGTGAATCCCCGAGACGATGGGGCGGGGCGTTGGTCCTTGCTGAACAGGCTAGGTCAGCAAGGTGAATTGCCTGAGTCCAGTATGTCTCAATCCGGAACTCGATGGGACAGTGTTGAATACATCGCAAAATGCCTGCTGAGAAGATATGGCGTGGTGTTTCGACGACTTCTTGACCAGGAATCATCTTGCCCACCGTGGCGTGACATGTTGTATTGTTTGAGACGCATGGAGGCAAGAGGAGATATCCAGGGCGGGCGGTTTGTCCATGGATTTGCCGGAGAACAGTTTGCGCTCTCTGAAGCAGTAGGCCTATTGAAGCGTTGCGGCTCGAGACAGGTTGAGCGAGTGCATTCGATCAATACCTGTGATCCGCTCAATCTGACCGGTATCGTGATTCCCATGGATCGGGTGCCAATGAATCGCAAGGCCAGGCTGCTGTTTCTTGATGGCAAGCCGGTGGCTCAACAGGTAAACGGCGAAACCGAATGGTTGACGGATCTCGATTTCGAATCGAAACTTGAAGTCTCAAAAGAGGCTTCCAACAGTGTCCGAAAGGCGAGAAGCAAACCAAATTTTGTGCATCCGATGTAGAATAGTCCCATGATTTACGTAATGCTTGAAATCTGGTTCTGGATACTCCTCGCTTTTGCTGTCGGGGTGTTTGCTGGCTGGATGTTCTGGGGTAGACATGGATTGACCGCAGAAGAGAGAATTGAATATCGAGTGATGAAATCCAGGGAAGAATCGAAAGTTCTGGTACAGGGCAAGTACCGTATTACGCCCATTAATGAAGAACTCGTTTATCAAATTGACAATAACAAGAAACGCGACGGCCCGGTCCGAGCAAGGCATCTATAGGCAAAACCCTGAATCCGTCTGGCCAGACACGGGGTGAAATTTCAAAGAGCCTTCATGGCGCCGGCAAGATAATCCCAGACATATTCGGCATAACTCCACCTTACCTGAATATCGAAAAAGGGTGCTTTGCCCCTGCGATCCAGGAGGATGCTTGCATTTCCGAAACGGGTCTGGGCACAAGTCTCTACCGGAAACTGGCTGATATGGAGGTCAAGAGGACATGCCTTGCCGAGCAGAATTTCAGAGTCGGGACCTTCCAGTCGAAGTACCGTATAGTAGTCCGAGACATTAACCAAGGCATGATGAATTCGGGCAAGCCTCGAGCGGCCGGACTCAATCAGGGAGTCCAGATCTTCAATCGGGCAATGCAGCAACCATTCATCAGGCCCGAGCCAGTAACAGGTTGAATTTCCCGATCTAACTAGTGTATTTGGCTCAAGCGGCAGTGCAAGACCAAAAACCTGGGTGGTTGAGCCTGTAAAGTGTGCATTGTCGACGGAACCACGAATATTGACTTTTCCGCAAATCGGTAGTTCGACCAGGGTGTTCCTGCCGCTAACTGGAGGGCGATTCCAAAGTGGAGAAGTTGTCATGATGCCAGCAATCCAGTCGTTATCCGGTCAGGAATATGGGGTCGGTCACGGTCACGCGCTGGCTTGTTCCATTCATGAGCGGAACATTCAGCGTTTGTCCTTTTCGATTGAACCCATCCTTGAGCAAGGCCATGGCAATGGAACGTCCAACATTCGGGCTCCTATAGCTTGAAGTAACATGCCCCAGCATATCCATCGGCGGACTACTCTTCAGTTCCGATACAACATGTGCTCCTTCCGGCAAGACAAACTCGGGGTCTTCAGTCAGCAGTCCAACCAGCTGCTTGCGGCCAGGGCGCGATGTGTCGGTTCGGTCAAAAGAGCGTTTTCCCAGAAAATCCCGTTTTTTCCTGGATACGATCCAGTCCATTCCGAGGTCCATCGGGGTCACGGTTCCATCGGTATCCTGTCCGACAATAATGAAACCCTTTTCCGCACGCAGGACATGCATCGATTCTGTTCCATAGGGGCAAATATCAAATTTGCGCCCGGTTTCCATCAACTGTTCCCATAACACAAGGC
>VXPI01000142.1:2136-3787 GCA_009839585.1 Gammaproteobacteria bacterium | reverse complement strand
GCCGACGAGGGCCCGCCCTTGGCCATCATCGGCTTGGGCAAGCTGGGAGGCCAGGAACTGAACCTGTCTTCCGATGTCGACCTCATTTTTGCATTTTCCGAGCCGGGCAAGACTTCATCAGGCCAGAACAGCCAGAATTTCTTTATTCGAGTCGGTCAACGCCTTATTGATGCATTGCATACCGTGACCCGGGATGGGTTTGTGTTTCGTTTAGACATGAGACTTCGGGCCTATGGAACCAGCGGGGCTCTGGCCATGCATTTTCCGGCTATGCGCAGGTATCTCGAAACCGAAGGCCGGGACTGGGAACGTTACGCATATATAAAGGCCAGGCCGATTGCCGGTGACATAGAGGCAGGCCGGGAATTTCTAAAATCAGTACAGCCATTCGTATACCGCAAATACATGGATTTCGGCTCGATCGAGTCAATGCGGGATATCAAGGCGCTTCAAGATAATCGACGGGATGCCGATGACATCAAGCTCGGGGTAGGGGGGATACGCGATGCAGAGTTTTCGGTCCAGGTTCAACAACTGATTCGAGCCGGCCGTCAACCGTCGTTGCGGGTGCCTGCATTCCTGGATGCACTGGCTGAGTTGGGAAAGCTCGAATTATTCGACGAAGAAACCGTAGAGCAACTGAAAGAAGCCTATCGCTTTTTCAGGCATTCGGAACACAGTGTTCAGGCAGAAGCAGATCGACAGACGCAACGCTTGCCGGCCAATGACATCGGTCGGCTGAGACTGGCACTGTCTCACGGTTATGACAGTTATGAACAATACATGGCAGAACTGGGCCGACATCGCTCAAATGTTGAGGTCGTGTTTGATCAATTGCTGGTAATCGATGAGCCGGAAGTGAGTGAAAACCTCTGGGAGAGCCATGGTAATCCTGAGGTCTTCCGCAAGTCAGGGTTTAAGAATCCCGAAAAAATCTCGCAAGAGCTGGAACATCTGGCAACTGCCAGGGATCGTCAATCTGTCAGTGATTCAGCCCGTAAGCGTCTGAATGAACTGATGCCTAGATTCCTTGATGCAGTCGCTCGCAGTACGGAGCCTGACAATCAGATTCTCAACCTGGTTCCGATTCTTCGCGATGTCCTCGGTCGGTCAACCTATCTGGCATTCCTCAGGGATAACCCATCCGCCATGCAGCGCTTAATTCGCCTGGCTGGAAACAGCAAGTGGCTGGCTAGGCAATTTCGCATGCGTCCCATGTTCATGGACATGCTGCATGATTCAGCCATTTCCATCCTGGCCAATCCACCGCCAGAGCGACAGGAGTTGATTGAAGCCCTAGGGGAGCGGTTGAAGCCCGACTTCGATGAAGAGACCATTCTGAATGAATTGCGGGAGTTCAAGGAACGACATGTATTTCATGTCGTGCTTGGGCAATCCCTAGGGGTGCTCCCCTTGATGCTGGCCAGTGATTACCTGACTTTCTTGGCCGAGGCCATGCTGGAACATGCCCTGAAAATGTCCTGGCAAAGTCTGCACGAGCGTTATGCGGAAGAGTTATCCAAATCCAGGGATGCCTTTGTCGTAGTGGGTTATGGAAAGCTTGGCGGTATTGAACTCTCCCCGGGCTCCGACCTGGACCTGGTGTTTATTCATGACATGTCAAATGAGGCTGTTCCATTTATTCATCGTC
>VXPI01000142.1:0-2126 GCA_009839585.1 Gammaproteobacteria bacterium | reverse complement strand
TTCATCGTCTGGTTCGCAGGTTGTTGAGCATTTTGACATCCCGGACCTATTTCGGTGCCTTGTACGAGATCGACATGCGCCTTCGACCATCGGGCAAGGCGGGTCCGATAGTCACCAGTTTGTCTGGTTTTGAACATTATCAAAATCAGGAAGCGGAAGTGTGGGAGCACCAATCCCTGGTCAGGGCCCGGGCCGTGGCGGGTGATGCCGAGTTGTGTGAGCAATTCGAAGAAGTACGCAGAAAAATTCTCTGCAAGGAGCGGGACAGGGACCTGCTACGTCAGGAAATCCTGAAGATGCGCAACCGGATGACGGATCATCATGATGCAGATGAAGATATCAAACTGGGCGTTGGCGGTGTTGTTGATATTGAATTCATGGTCCAGTTCATCGTGCTGGCGTTTGCGAATCAGCATCCTGAGTTGACCACGTACTCCGATAATATCCGGATTCTTGAGATTGCGGGTGATTGTGAGGTTCTGGGTCGAGATGATGCGGATCAACTGACATGGGCCTATACCGCACTCAGGGCCCAGATGCATCAACACATGATGGACATGGACGATACGCATCTAGATGAAGATATCATGAAGTCGTACCGGGAAACCGTCAATCGCATCTGGGAGCAACTGTTTGATGGTCCGCGTATCGGCAAACGGGGTAAATCACGTAACTAGGGAGAAAAAACTGGACTGAACTGATCCGCCTGGATTCACGCTGCAAGATCGGAACATTCTCTCAAAACCTCCTCAACAACATCTTCGGCCCTTGGCATGAATCGCTCAATCTTGCGAGGCGTAGAAGATGACGTTTGACCTGCCCGGTGCAGTCGTTGACGGCTCATCAACACGTTGTGATATCCTGCCTCAACCGCAACTTCCAGACTGTTGTGATTGATGTCCCGGCTGCCTCCAAAGGGAGCGGAAAACACATTCTCAAGACAAGCCCTGAAACATTCCGAGAGCCAAAGGCGAGGCTCATTGATCTCGTGAACCTGCTGTTCATCGGTCAAGGATGACAGTACATAATGCCTGGCACCATGATTAACCACGGATAATGTCTTGTGGGATTTTGTGCAGGACTTGAGGTCTTTCGAATCCAGATATGTTTGGTCTTGCGTTATTTCTATTCCATGATCGTTGAAATACTCATTCAAGTGCCTGTCAATCACGACACTGTTATTTGCTGGGTGTTTGCTGAATCGATAGAATGTTCCCTCTGTCACCGGTAGATCACAAGTGGCCATAAAATCCTCTGTCAGATCATGCTGAATAAGGAACCGGACCTTATCTCGCCAATTGACTTGCCCTTGCAGGACAGATGAGTTTACGCATAACGAGGCAGGTATCTGTGCGCCTTCAAGAATCGGCAGGGCATTTGTCAATACATTCCGATACCCATCATCGAATGTGATCGTTGCGAGGCCTGCCGGATCTTCCGCAGATACGAATTCAGCCATTGAGACAAACCGGAAGAATTCATGTAGTTCGCTTAGGTGTCTTTCAAACATGTTCGGTGACACGTTGTGTATGCGACGCTCGGACAGACGGGAATCGTCAGATATGGAGTGATAAAGAAGCACCAGCCCATGTGATTTCGACAAGGCGCTTATAGTATTTCGATAGCGGGATTTCATAAATTCATGAGATATAATGAAGGGTGCTGATCAACAGTATCGAGAACCACCAGAGCAGGCCAACCCCAAAATACGTTATCCGTCACTTGTTGTTCAATATTGAGAATGCCGAGATTTCTTCCCGGTTCATTGAAGTGGAATTCGGTGAGAAGGGACGTGGATACCCGTGGGATTGAATTCATTTCTATACTGTCGGATTATACCGAGAGATCAAGGCGGCATGGCAAACCGTACCGCTCCATGACTGATTGGACAACGTTCGAAATATACAAAATCAGGCACTGTCAATATTATGGTCGGGTTTAGCGGTAATCCTTTGGAAGGCTTTGTCGGAGAAAGCGATTGCTATGCGTGTCTCGCAGTACAGCTTTGGTACTATCACTTGGACACACTTAACAAAGAAACTGTAATGCAGTGTAATCTGCTGCATGAGAATTGCCTTGCGGGAGGCGTGTGGCCGGTTGTGCGAGGACTGGAGCCAGGCCTATGC
>VXPI01000308.1 GCA_009839585.1 Gammaproteobacteria bacterium | reverse complement strand
CCGCATAGTGAATATCCGAATGGCAGATTGCGCAGGCTCCAATCTTGACTTTCACCTGACGGCCAGATGGGTCGCCAATTGAAACCTCTTCGATGGTCAATGGCTTGCCATGCTCATGACATACTGCTGCTCTCATGTTTCTTGATTCCGGGAATTGGAAAACGGGATTTTACTATTTCCCGTTCCCGGGATTCACAAATACACCCACTCATCAGAATCAAGCGGGCAAGACAGGCGGGTAGTGCTGAACAGGATCAGCGAGAATCAGCGCTTGGAGTATTGTGGTCGTTTGCGGGCTTTATGCAGTCCGACCTTCTTCCGCTCAACGACCCGGGCATCCCGAGTCACAAATCCGGCAACACGCATTGATGGACGCAACTCGGAATCATATTCGAGAAGTGCACGCGTAATGCCATGGCGGATAGCACCGGCCTGGCCACTATTGCCGCCACCCTTGACATTCACGCGAATGTCAAGCTTGTCAGTAAGTGCAGCAAGTTCAAGCGGCTGACGTACAATCATGCGCGAAGTTTCTCGACCAAAATATTCCCCAAGCACGCGATTATTGATGAGGATGTTGCCAGAGCCTCGTTTCAGATACACCCGTGCGGTCGAGGATTTGCGCCGTCCAGTACCTTTGTAAACTTGATTTTCAGCCATGATGTCGCTTACAACTCCAGAGGTTGAGGTTGCTGGGCATGATGACGGTGATCATTACCGGCATAGACCTTTAATTTCGAAAACATGGCCCGGCCCAGCTTGTTTTTTGGCAGCATTCCCTTAACCGCCAGTTCGATAACCCGCTCAGGGTGGTTTTCATTCATTTCCCGAAATGAGGTCTCCCGAATACCGCCCGGATAGCCAGTATGTCGATAGTATTTCTTTGTCTCGGCCTTGCGTCTGGTCAATGCTATCTTCTCGGCATTGATCACGACAATATAGTCACCCGTATCTACATGCGGTGTATATTCCGGCTTGTGCTTGCCCCGAAGACGATGTGCGATACTCGACGCAAGACGGCCCAACACCTTGTCGGTGGCATCAACAACATACCAGCCTTGTTTGATCGTCTGCGAATTTGCAAAAAAGGTTTTCATTGAATCTCGGCAACTTGAAATTGACGTGATTAAAATCAGGGAAGCGGATGATACGGAATCAATGCATAATTTACAAGACATTTTTTGAAAAAATCCCTGCCATTGTCAGTAATATCAGACGTACACCGGCAATTGGACAGTTGAACAGGCTATTTCACGATTTATTGTCCATTCGAATGGGCACCGTTATCCATGATTGCAGAACATCATTCAATGACCTGTCTGTTTTTTGGTATATTGCAGGCGCTCATCCACAATCGGATTAGTTGATTTTTACAAGTTGAACCCAAACAGGGGAGCACAACGAACATTCGTTGATTTAATCGGTGCAGTCATCCAGCAAATTCAATGTGTATCTGATCGGGCCAATGGGCGTCGGCAAGACAACGGTTGGCAATCGGCTGGCACAGCTCATCGGTTTCGAATTTCTCGATACCGACCATGAGCTTGAGCGGCGAACTGGTGTGACTATCGCCCATATATTCGAGCTTGAGGGTGAAGGTGGATTTAGGTCCCGGGAAACCCGTTTGATCGAGGAAGTCGCAAAATACCACAACTATGTGGTGGCCACCGGCGGCGGAACCGTGTTGTATGATAGTAACCGGAAAACCATCCGGGAAAGCGGAAAAGTGATGTATCTGACAGCATCTGTAGAATTTTTATGGGATCGAGTCAGGCATAGCACAAATCGACCTCTTCTGAATACAGAGGACCCTTATGCCACCTTGAAGGAACTTTACAGGCAACGCGACCCAACCTACAGGGACGTTGCCGACCATGTTATTGAAATATCACCGAACTCGGAAATGACTGCGAATCGAATTGCTGAATGTTTGAATATTCAGGCCAGCCAATGAACGGGGAAGTTACGACAGTCCCAATCGATCTGGGGAATCGCAGTTACGAGATCCGGATTGCTCATGGAATCCTGGGTGAGCAACGCGAGTTTCTGGACTGGATTACCGGTGATCAGGTACTGGTGATTACCAATGATGTGGTTCAACCCCTGTATCTTGACCAACTCAGACAGGCATTGCCGGGCAAGCGTGTTGAAGAGATTATCCTGCCTGATGGAGAACAATACAAAACACTGGAAACCGCGGGTGAAGTATTCGACAAAATGCTTGCGGTACCGCTCGACCGACAGGTCACCGTACTTGCCTTGGGTGGAGGGGTTATCGGTGATTTGTCCGGGTTCGTGGCAGCCTGCTATCAGCGAGGGGTCGGATTTATCCAGATTCCGACAACCCTGCTCTCGCAAGTCGATTCATCGGTAGGCGGCAAGACAGGGGTCAATCATTCCAGCGCCAAGAACATGATTGGTGCCTTTTACCAGCCGTTGCGCGTGATTGCGGATTTATCAACAATTGCGCACCCTGGAGCCCAGGCAGTTTTCATCGGGCATGGCCGAAGTGATCAAATATGGGCTGATCAGTAACCTTGCGTTTTTCGAATGGCTGGAACAGAACATTGATTCGGTGATGCAGCATGATCAGCCTTCACTGACCGAAATCATTCGAAGATCCTGTCTCAGCAAGGCCAGACTGGTGGAGCAGGATGAGCGGGAATCCGGGGTTCGTGCCTTGTTGAACCTCGGTCATACTTTTGGTCATGCAATTGAGACAGTAACCGCGTATGGACCATGGCTTCATGGTGAAGCAGTTGGACTTGGCATGCTGATGGCTGCCCGGATGTCCATCCTGCAGGGATGGCTCAAGGATTCCGACTTTCTTCGCATTCGAGATCTTCTTGAAAAAGCCGGGCTGCCGGTCAATCCATCAAGAGACTTCAGTCCCGAAGATCTACGCGAAGCCATGAACCGGGATAAAAAAGTGCTTGCAGGCAAAGTCCGGCTGGTTTTGATGCAGGGAATTGGCAGCGCACTGGTCTGCCAGGATTATGACCCAAAAGCCCTGCTGCAGACCCTTGAAGAGTTTGCGGTTGGCTAGCCTGTAAAGGCCTCGGGAACCAGCCATATTCAGTTCTGAATACGAGAATACCCCCCCATAAAGTGACTGGCACGGCAAGTTTATTGTGTTTTGACTGGTCTTTGTCCTGATTTCAGTACCTGGCTTTCATATACGCGTGATTTTGTGGTCTGATCGACGACTCCGCTCAGTTTGAGACTTTTGAGGGACAGGACAGACAGGGCAATGACTCGTCCTTGAACTGATATCGCCAAGCGGCGCATCCGGGTGGACAGGCCTCACGGCAGGCACCTTGCCAGCCTGCGCGAGACAATCAAGGGAGAGAGACTGCGCCAGAGGGAATCCAGGGCAAGGAACATTGCCATTTTGTCGACCGAAGCGGTGGATATCCCCTCCCCCGCATCCAGCGAGGACCAGCATTCCGGCGCCAGGGCCGCAGCCAAGCTTTTCTGCTTCATCTGTTTTCTCCCTTTGATAATCTGAAATCCGTGCTCAAGCAAGGATGCATGACCGTCCGCAATTCATGCATATATTGCCATAAGCACGGATAGTTTATGATGCTCCTGCCACCCTTTTATCTCCTCATGGTTCGACCGGAAAACAAATTCGCCCTGAATTGATTCACCACTCGGTAAGTTTTACAGAATTGCGTCGAAGTTTGTACATGCATATATAAGTAAAAGTTACCTCGGATAAGGATGAATCAATCATGCGGGATTCGACTGCCCTTTATAGAAAAGGACGTAACTACTCGCACCCTGTCTGCGTCAGCACTGTTTCGAACCGGGTTTTCAAGGCCTGGCCGGCTGGCG
>VXPI01000134.1 GCA_009839585.1 Gammaproteobacteria bacterium | reverse complement strand
GGCTGAGCGTGTAAAACTATGGACATTTTTTGTCTTTATTGCCGTGCTGACCGCCTTCATTTATCCGGTTGTTGGCGCCTGGACCTGGGGAGGTGGCTGGCTGAGCAATATGGGATTTCAGGATTTCGCCGGATCAACCATTGTTCATTCGACAGGTGGCTGGGCAGCTTTGGCCGGTGCTCTGGTGGTTGGAGCAAGGATGGGTAAATTTCGTGAAGACGGTACAATAAAACCGACCCCGCCTTCCAATGTACCTGTAGTAACACTTGGGGTTTTTATTTTGTGGTTGGGTTGGTTCGGTTTTAACGGCGGCTCACAGTTGGCGCTCGGCAGTGCTACTGATGCGATAGCCATGAGCATCGTATTGGTGAATACCAATCTGGCTGCAGCAGCGGGTGTGCTGGTCGCGCTCATGATTTCCCGTCCGCTCTTTGGTCGGGTTGATCTCCTCAGTGTATTGAACGGGGCGATTGCCGGACTTGTTGCAATCACCGCCGGACCAGATATGGTGGCGCATGGTTGGGCAATCCTGATCGGCGGCATTGGTGGAGTGGTTTGTTCGCTGGGGATACGTGCGCTGGAGAAATTGAAAATTGATGATGTGGTTGGTGCAGTACCGGCACATTTATTTGCCGGAATTTGGGGTACAATAGCGACTTGTATCGCATCCGGTGCAGATATCTTGATTCAGTTAGTCGGTATCTTTGCCATTGGTATATTTGTATTTGTCAGTTCATATGCTGTGTGGATGATTTTGGAGAAGGTCCTGGGTTGTCGAGTCTCGCAAAATGTTGAAGAACTGGGTCAGGATGTGGCAGAATTAGGAATTGAAGCCTATCCAGAATTTGTGGTTATGCCAGACAATGAAGACTTCAAATAACTTGCGGTTTCGGTAGATGCAATCCTGAACAGCGTAATACGAGAACATCTTAGAGAGAAGATAATCATGTTGGAATTGGAACAAGAGCAGAATGCCTACATACTGAAGGTTTCTGGGCGAATTGACGGAAGCAATGCGGGAGAGTTTCAGTCCAAGATTCAAGACTCGCTGCCTCAGGATGCGGGTGTCGTGATTCTTGATTTGGACGATCTTGACTACATCAGCAGTGCTGGATTGCGCGTTATTCTATTGCTGGCCAAAAACCTGAAAGGAAAGAAGGGAAAACTTTCAATGTGTTCGGTTTCAGGTCCGGTCAAGGATGTTTTCACGATAAGCGGATTTAGCGCAATCATTCCTACCTATGACAATCGGGCAAGTGCCCTGAGTGCCAGCGATTAACCTCTCTCCCGTATTTGGGAGACTGCACTCGTAATTAACGAGTAAACATTCACCCGGTCCCCTATCAGTATGGGGTTGGTTGTGTTGGATCGCATGGAAATCCATTCGTGCCATTTTTTCGGGATCCATGTGTTATTCCCGTCCGTTGGTTCCAAAGTGAAGTGCTGAGATACCCTTCTGAACCGTTCGGTTGTCCGGGATTCTGGACCATGATACCCAGATGCAGAAAAACAGTTGTTTCACGAATGAGTGCGTAGTTCCATCTTCATCTTCAGGTCGCACTTCTATTGATGATCTCACAGGTAGTTGCCCGCTCTTGTGGGATTGGCTGGCTACTTTTCTCTAAAAGGAATCAAGTTGGCCAGAAAAAAGATTACCCCAGCCACCGCTATAATTGAAGGGCCAGCGGGAGTGTCCCATATCAGCGAACCATAAAGTCCTGAAACCACCGCAAGACAACCAATCATCGTAGTAACGACCACCATCTGTCCCGGGGTTCGAGTGAGACACCGAGCAGCGGCAGCCGGGATAATCACCATGGCAATCACCAACAGTATCCCAACAATAGTCATGCCTATGGCAATCACCATGGCGAGCACCATGATCAGTAGCAATCGGGTCTTTTCCACAGGTACTCCTTCGACAGCCGCCAGGTCTTGATTCACCGTTATCGACAACAGGTTACGCCATTGCCATTTGACTAATATACAGACGATTACTGCAACGGTGTAGATAGTCGCCAGTTCGAATGAGTCGATGGCCAGAATATCGCCAAACAGAAATGAGATGAGATCAACCCGAATATGTTCCATAAATGCCAGGGCCAAAAGACCGAGTGCCAGGGCAAAGTGGGAGATTGAACCAAGCAGGACATTGATGGAAATTCTCTGATCCTGTTCAATTCTAGCCAGCATATATGCAAAGAAAAAGCAAATCACGAACACGGTGATCATCGGTTCAATTTCCAGCAAGAACCCCAAAGCAATACCAAGCAAGATTGCATGCGCAATGGCTTCACCCAGATATGCCATACGTCGCCATACAACGAAACAGCCAACGGGTCCGGCCGCCAGTGCAAACCCGAGACCACCGATAATTGCCCGCAGAAAAAAATCTTCCACTATGATGGCCTGTCAGAAGATTCCGGCTCACTGCAGCGGGTTGAATGATCATGATCGTGGCTGTGCGAGTAGATTGCAAGGGTGTTCGACAAGTCCTGACCAAACACCGAAATAAAACCTGGATGTGTGACTACGGTTCGTGGATGACCGGTGCAACAGACATGATGATTCAGACACACCACGGTATTCGTATCTGCCATGACCATATACAGATCATGTGAGACCAGCAGCACCCCGCAACCGTATCGGTCACGAATATCTCCGATCAGACTGTAGAGCTCGCTTTGGCTGGCAGCATCAACACCAGCCATCGGCTCATCGAGTACAAGCAGATCTGGTTTGCGAAGTAGTGCCCGGGCCAGCATAACCCGATGTAGCTCACCTCCTGAAATTCCGGTTATAGGGTAGTCCAGTATATTTCCAACCCCTACTTCATCGAGTAACTCCCGAATTCGTTCAAGAGAGATTGAATCTCCCAGAGCCAGAAAATGCCTGACTGTCAGTGGAAGTATCGGATCACGATGGACATGCTGGGGTGAATAGCCAACGCGTAGGCCAGGGCACTGTATGACCTTACCCTGATCAGGCTTGATCAATTGAAGCAGTATTCGAATGAGGGTCGATTTACCGGCACCGTTGGTACCGATCAGGGTCACTATTTCGCCACGGCGAACCGAAATATCGACAGAATCAAGAATCTGGCGATTTCCGATCCAATAACTCACGGACTTGGCTTCAACCAGCAGTTCGCGTTGATCCACGTCACCCGAAGGTTGAATATTGTCATTATCGATGATTGACATAGTCGATTCCGCTGGTTTGTCCAAGCATGATCCGCATGGTGGATAGATGGTGTGAGTTCAAGGCCTGTTAGGTAGATTATGGTGGCTGAATATGGCGGTATGCCCAACGCGCTACACACTACAGCATGTCTATACTGCAATTATTTTATTATACTTGACAAACCAAAATGATTTTTGTAAAATGCCAGTATAAATGAAAACGGTTTCGCAATGTCTGTGCTGAATGCCATATATATGCAGGATGAAAATGCTGCATTTGCTTATCTGGAAGACATCATTTGGCCCTCTGGACCAATTTGCCCGAATTGCGGTATAACGGATAATGCCTATACCCTGGAAGGCGTTCGTACCAAGCCATCAAGCAAATACCCTGAAGGGAAAATTCGTCATGGCCTGAAAAAGTGCAAGGATTGCGGGAAACAATTTACTGTTCGCATTGGCACGATGTTCGAATCAAGCCATGTTGAACTTCATCTGTGGCTGCGAGCTATCTACTTGCTGTGTACCAGCAAGAAGAAAGTCAGTGCCGTCCAGCTTCACCAAACATTGGGCATAACTGTTAAATCCGCTTGGCTTTTGGGTCGGCGGATTCGTAAAGCAATGCCCAATAATCCTGCTACGTCGATAAAATTAATTAATTGAACCATG
>VXPI01000258.1:1773-3859 GCA_009839585.1 Gammaproteobacteria bacterium | reverse complement strand
GCTGTCAAAGATCGTGAAATGTACTTTACGTGTCATTAATCAGGGCAAATTCGGGTCAGAGGCCATTTTCCTGAAACATCCGGGACTTGGTCAAAGTATTCCGTTCAGTCCATGGTGAATAGCCGTATAACCCTGCATTCTGTTCAATCAGGAACCACGTTGAATGACCAACACTCTGGCATCAATATTTTCGTTCTGGATGTATCCCGTTTCACGGATTTCATTGATCGTGAAGCCATGATCACTCGCTTCTTTATGCACCTGGGGTTCGTATTCAAGCTCGGTCCAGGCAGCATCATTCACGGATATCACGCATAGCCCACCGGGTTCGACACAATTAACTACGTTATGCATATCTGAAATCCTGGGCACGTTATAGGAAAACAGGCCTGCACAAATCAATGCCTGGCAGAGTTTGCCGATATTTGCCGGCCTGGTAAAGTCGTGTTGCCATGCATGCCGATAGATCTGGCGCGATCGAACCAGTTCCAGCATCCCTTCAGAAAAGTCGACACCGTCTATCCGTTCATAACCACGCTGCCTTAAAAATTGACCTGCCAAGCCGGTACCGCAGGCGACATCAAGAATTGCAGTTGAGGTGTCCGTAACCAGTTCAGTGAAAATTGATCCCGCCTCTGAATGAGCAACATAACCAAGGTCATTCAACAGGTCTTCGTCATAGGTATTGGCCCATTCATCGTACAGTTTGGCCTTGTCTCCTTTTGGGTCGTAGATCCTGGACAACCGGTCATCAAATCGCTCAATTCCGGGTTTTGACTTGCTCATTTGTCGCTAGATTCCGATGTTTTGAAGATCATGGCTATAACACTCGAAACTGTTCCTTCATCTGTCGATTTTCTGGCGGGAAGAATGCTGATGCCCTCTGGGCACTGGATTCACTGCTTCAAGCCGGTCAATAGGATCTGGGCATGCCCAGAACATGTTCGGAAAGATAGCTCAAGATCAAGTTCGTGGAAATTGGAGCCACCTGATAGAGTCTGGTTTCCCGATACTTGCGTTCCACATCAAATTCCTCCGCAAACCCGAAACCGCCATGTGTCTGCAAACAGGCTTCGGCCGCTTGCCATGAAGCATCCGCAGCGAGCAACTTGGCAAGATTCGCCTCTTCTCCCGGATTTTCGCCAGCGTCATAGCGACATGATGCTTCCTTCAGCATCAGCTCGGCAGCCCGCATCTCGGCATAAGCTTTGGTGATCGGAAACTGTATGCCCTGATTTTGGCCGATGGGCCTGCCAAATACGTTACGGCTATTGGCATAGGATACCGCCCTGTCAATGAACCATTTGGCATCGCCTATGCATTCTGCGGCAATCAGAATCCGCTCTGCATTCATGCCGGATAAAATATACCGGAATCCCTTGCCTTCATCCCCAATCAGGGCATCTTCCGGTACCGGCATATTGTCAAAAAATACCTCGGTAGCCGCATGATTCATCATGGTCCGGATCGGCCGTATTTTCAGGTGATCTTCCGGGATAGCCCGTATATCTACAAGGAATACCGATAAACCATCTGATTTTTTCTGAACCTGACTGAGCGGCGTGGTACGGCACAGCAACAGCATCAAGTCGGTGTGTTCGGCACGTGAAGTCCAGATCTTCTGTCCATTGATGATGTATGTACCGTCCTTGCGGGTAGCTGTGGTTCTCAGTGAGGAAGTGTCGGTGCCACTTTCAGGCTCGCTCACACCGAAGGCCTGCAGGCGAATCGAACCATCTGCGATCCCGGGCAGATAACGCGTTTTCTGCTCATCCGAACCATGCCCTAGAATTGTCCCCATAGTGTACATCTGGGCATGGCATGCACCGGCGTTTCCGCCTGAACGGTGGATTTCTTCCAGAATAACGCCGGCCGCTTCTATTGACAATCCAGCCCCGCCATACTGCTCGGGAACAAGAGCGGCCAGATAACCGGACTGAGTCAGGGCGCTGACAAACTCTTCTGGATAAGCACGTTCCCGATCACATCGTTGCCAATATTCGGACCCAAAGTCCGAGCAGAGCTTCCTCACTCCATCCCGAATCTCTTCAAATTTACCCTGTTCGCCCATAAACATGCTTGAAGA
>VXPI01000258.1:0-1673 GCA_009839585.1 Gammaproteobacteria bacterium | reverse complement strand
GTATCTCTCATAAGCCATGGCAATGTCTTGAAAAGTGAATTATAGAGCCAGTGAGCACATTGCCGATAATAATGGGAGCATTGATGCTTAACCATGAATTGTGCTTGGTCCCTGGCGCCAAAATTCATAGTATTCATTGTAATTCTAATGGCTGCAAGAGAACTCGATAAGGGTTAATATTCCCTCTGCGGGCTGGAAGGTATCCTGTTTTGCTCTGCTATACTCGGCTATGAGTCAAGAAAATGAGAACTCCAGAAGACAATGATTCTGATATGGCAAAACATGTCAGTACATGCCGCTGGTAAAATTAACGGCAAGACTTAACGAAAAGCAGAATTACGGTGATTAACCCTGACATAAAGCTAAAGAATCTTTTTCATGCCGGAGACGGGAGAATCCCACCATATCTTGCTGGACGGGAGCAAGCAAAGAAGAATTTCCAGGATTGTGTTGATCTATTAATGCAGAATTCTCCTGCGGATCAAAACATGATCATCTACGGCCCTCGCGGCAATGGCAAAACCGCACTGTTGCGGTATTTACAGGAAGCAACCCTGAAAGCGGCTGGAGACAAGCTGGAAATCTTGTGGGTCACGCCTTCGGAATTCAAGGATCTCGCCCAGCTGGTCGGACTGATCGTGGCGAATAATCAAAGCCTGTTCAAAAAGGCCCTGAACCTGTTTGAACACATGATCGATGATATTACCGCCTCCGCAAACATCGGCGTGGCTTCCGTACAGACCGGCTTGAACCGCTCAAAGGAGATGCTTGCACTCAAGGACTTGCTGTGGGAAAAATGCAGGAAGAAGCCATTTATACTGATCGTCGATGAGGCACACACGCTACATCCCGAGATTGGGCAGGTCCTTCTGAATGCGAGCCAGAGTGTCCGTGCGGAGAAATGTCCGTTTTTTCTTGTGCTGGCGGGCACCCCGGATCTTCAGACTGTATTGCACCAGTCCAGTGCAACCTTTTGGGATAAAAGCAGCGTATTCCCCATAAGCCGCCTTTCAGTGAATGATGCCCAGAAGGCACTGGCAATACCCTTGGAATCCTGTCAGGTGGAATGTGCTGAAGAAGTCTCAATGGAAGTGACTGGCCATGCTCACTGCTACCCTTACTTTATCCAGATATGGGGAAGCTGCATTGCCAGTCATCTTGTAAAGACCGGTTCACGAGAGGCAACAATGGAGACCCTCTCAAAGGTTGAAGGTGAGGCGATTGCCAAATGTTCAACCATATACATACATCGCTACGATGAATTGAACAGGATGGGGCTCGTGCCATTGGCTAACGATATCGGCGGTACCTTTTTGGAAAACGACAATCTACCCATTCCCATACATGAACTGGAAGATACAGTCAGGCTATCCTTGCAGAAACTGGGAGAGCCAGCTACCCATGAAACGATTCAGGAAAACATGCAGAAGTTGATGCATATCGGCTATATCTGGAAAATTTCTGTTCCAAACGAAACAACAAAAGGAGTTCCGTTGCTTTGTTATGAGCCTGGTATTCCGAGCCTGATGAAATTCGTCAGAGGACAGAGGCGCTCAAAAGCCGAAATGAATGTCTTTTTGGAAAGGTTCCAGAACCGAACGGGGAATTGAAGGGGGATGCTGAAACAAAATGGCTATGATAACCATGGAACCAAATCCTTCTATACCTGAATA
>VXPI01000420.1 GCA_009839585.1 Gammaproteobacteria bacterium | reverse complement strand
CGTCCGGTGGTGTCAGTCCCAATATGGTGCTGGGTCAGATGCCTACCCGGCCTGCGCTGCTGGTTCGATTAATGGATGCCGAAGGTTGTTATGGATGGGGCGAAATCTGGGCCAATTTTCCACCACGGGCGAACCTGCACAAAGCCCATGTCGTTGAAGATGTTGTGGCCCCTGCGCTTAAAGGATTTGGTTTTACTACTCCCGGTGAGGTCATCGGGTTTTTACGGGAAAGATTTTCCATCTATTTCTTGCACGTTGGCCAGCAACAGGTTTTTGAGCATATCCTGGCTGGTCTGGATGTGGCACTGTGGGACCTGGCATTGAGAAATGCCGGTCAGTCGCTGGCGTCAAATCTCGGCATAGATTGCAGAGCTGCCAATACCTATGCAAGTTCAATCAATCCGCTTGATTTGGAAGGCATGGTCCAATCTCACGCCGGTATGGGTGAAACCGGCTTCAAATTGAAACTGGGCTTTAATGACGACCTGGATCGCGACTTTATACGGCAGGCAGCTGATGTTCTTCCCGCTGGCACCCGGCTGATGGTGGATACCAACCAGGCTTGGTGTATGTCGCGAGCAAAAAACATGCTTGGGTATCTTGAGCAATTTGATCCGGTGTTCTCAGAGGAGCCAATACCAGCCAACTCTGACTATGCAGACTGGGAGGCTCTGGCAGAGTCGACGTCAGTTCCTTTGGCGGCCGGAGAGAATATCTATGGGGTTGATGAGTTTCTCCGAATGGCCGATGCGGGAGTTCAGTACCTTCAGCCAGATGTTGCGAAATGGGGTGGTGTTACGGGAGCCATGGAACTTATCAGGTCTCTGCCTCACGGCGTGTCACTATGGCCTCATTTTATGGGAACCGCCGTGGGGCAAATGGCCGCCCTGGCGATTACCAGTCTGGGCGGTGATCAATCGACCTGTGAAATGGATGTGAATGCCAATCCGCTACGCACAGACCTGTGCGGTGATGTACTGACTATTCATGACGGCTGTGTTGATCTGCCTGGGGGCCCTGGTCTGGCCGTTTCACCTGTCGCCGAACAATTGCAAGCCTTCCAGGAGCCTGCTTTTCATAATGGGGAACTTAATTGACTGATTCAGAATGTATCAACTCCAGCATTGGTGAAGTTATTCATGCGGGACGTTGGATATGAATTACGAAACCATCATTGTTGGTAGCGACCCGGCAGGATATGTGGCCGCAATCAGGGCTACTGGGTATGAAGACGGCAGTAGTTGAAAAGGAATCATTAGGCGGTATGTGCCTGAATTGGGGGTGCATACCCACTAAAGCGTTACTTAAATCCGCCAGCGTATTCAGTTACATCAATCACGCCGCCGAATTCGGAATCTCTGTCGGTGAAGCAAAACCTGATTTGTCAGCGATGATCAAACGCAGCCGGGATGTGGCGGATGGAATGAGCAAAGGCGTCAAATTCCTGATGAAGAAAAACAACATTGACGTTCTTGAAGGCTTTGCTCATCTAAAGGCGGGGAGGAAGATAGAGGTAATCGATCAAAACAGGTCCCAGGTTGAGTACAGCGCCAACCACGTCATTAGAGCCACCGGAGCGCGTTCCCGGTCAATGCCTGCTTTTCCACAAGACGGGCAGAAAATTATTGGTTACCGAGAAGTGTTGTCCCTGGAAGAATTGCCAGACTCAATGGTGGTAGTGGGTTCTGGAGCAATCGGAACAGAGTTTGCCTACTTCTTTAATGCGGTAGCGGTTACTCTGGTTAAATTCATACCCGGTATCGCCCCGGTTGAAGACGAGGAGATTTCCGGGCAACTTGAGCGAAGCTATAGAAAACAGGGTATCAAGGTCAATACCGGTGCATCGGTTAACTCGGTAGATACCAGTGGAGATAGATGCAAGGTTGCAATCAAGACCCAATTGGGAGAGGAATTTATTGATGGCGATATGGTTCTGTCAGCGGTTGGCGTTGACGCAAACATTGAGAACATTGGGTTGCAGGAAGTCGGTATCGAAACCCGAGATGGGAAGGTCGTGGTTGACAAATTTTACCAAACCAGTGTCCCTTGCTACTACGCTATCGGTGATTGTATTCCAGGCCCGGCATTAGCCCATGTAGGTTCTGCTGAAGGAATTTTGTGTGTAGAAATAATCTCTGGGCGGGATATTGAGCCGCTGAATTACCTCAACATTCCGGGTTGTACCTACTGTTCTCCAGAAGTGGCTTCCGTCGGTTATACGGAAACAGAGGCCAGGCAAGCAGGATACGATGTGAAAGTCGGGAAATTCCCGTTTTCCGCTTCTGGAAAGGAAAGCGCGGCTGGACACACAAACGGATTTGTGAAACTGATCTTCGATGCAAAATACAGTGAATTACTGGGCGGGCACCTGATTGGTGCCAATGTCAAGGAGCTGATTGCTGAAGTTGTTGCTATGCGGAAGCTGGAAGCTACTGGCGAAGAACTGATCAACACAGTTCATCCACACCCGACCATGTGTGAGGCCATTATGGAGGCTGCCGTGGCAGCTTTCGACGAAGTCATTCACTTGTAAACAACTGTACCAGTCAATCAATGATTATCAATTACGTAACAATCACTAAACAAACGGGGTGTCCGAAATGCCGGTATCGGTAGTTTTTCCAAAATTCAATCTGGAAAGAACCAGCGGTGAGATTGCCAGCTGGTCAGTTTCGGACGGCGACTATGTGTCGGAAGGAGATGAACTTTTTGTTGTCGAGGATGACAAGGCGGCCGTAGAGGTTGAATCAACTGCGACCGGGTTTATCAGTGGCTTGGCTGAAGTTGAAACTGAAATAGATGTAGGCACGGTGGTCGCTCAAATCTATGACACCAAAGAAGAAATTCCAACTGCTTCTGAACTATCTGTGGCGAGTCAAACTAACCAGTCTGATCAGGGTAAGCCCGCCGCTAGTGTCCAGCCATACGCTGTACAACGGGTTTCCGGATCGGTCAATCCAACGCCCCTGGCGCGCAGTATCGCACGAAAAAAAGGACTTTCCCTTGACGGATTGGTGGGTAGTGGGCCACGTGGTCGTATCCAGAAGCGAGACGTTCTGGCAAGGTTGGAGCAGGTGAATGAATCTGATTTGGCCCCGTCAAATGGAACCCATCAAGCTTCCCGCTCACCTGGTACAGCCACGATTCTCAACTCCATCTGGTTTCAGAAGGGTGAAGGATTGCCAGTTGTATTGGTACATGGCTTTGCCGGCGATAGTACTTCCTGGAGTCGCATGCTCTACGGCGTCAGGTATACCTGGCCCGCAATCGCTGTGGATTTACCCTGCCACGGTCTGTCACCGCTGCAGGTGCCATCCAGTTTGGATAGCTGTGCTGCCGACATTGAGGAGACATTGATCAATCAGGGTGTCACCGAAGCGGTGATCGCCGCGCACTCCTTGGGCGGTGCCGTTGCTGCCCGCCTAGCAACTCGTGGAATTGTTCGTGTTCACGCGCTGTGTCTGTATGCCCCGGCCGGTTTGTCCCCCGAAATCAATCCGGGCTTTCTCAGCGGTATGCGACGCGCACGTTCAAAAGAGTCAATTCTGCCATGGCTGCAAACACTGGTTCACGAACCGGAATTGATTACCGAGGCATTTTGGGAAAGAGTGCTTGCCGCCCGGGATACCGACCAAAAACTCGAAGCACTCGATCAATTTGCCTCGCAGTTCTTTCCAGATGAGACCCAGCGTTTTAACATTCTTGGAGATTTGGCTGAGCTGCAGATTCCAGTAAGAATTATTTTTGGGCGTCAGGATCGAATACTGGATGCGAACTGCACGAGAGATCTACCCGGTAACGTGGCGCTGCACCTATGGGATCAGTGTGGCCATATGCCGCATTTTGAGCACCGAAAACTGGCATTC
>VXPI01000263.1 GCA_009839585.1 Gammaproteobacteria bacterium | reverse complement strand
AGGTCCCATGATGACTGATTTTGCCGAGACAATAGAGCGTGAAAGCAATAGCGGGTATTCGCCGGTTCCGGCAGTATCAGGAGAATGGGATCGCCATGATCTTTGGGAGAGGGTGAGGCACGTATTATTTGCTGTTCGTGGACAATTCGCCGGCAGAAGTCCATAACGGCGTGGGATCCTCATCATAATGAGCGAGCGGTTCGGAAACAATGTAGTACCAAAGATCGGCGTTTTGCTCATTGATGCACGGATCCAGAGAACTGGCCAGCTGGTCGGGATCATGCAGCCTTCCTTCCAGTTCTACTAACGCAGTTCCCCGCCACACATCATGCCCGTGCTGATTCTGCACCGCCGCTCGTCCAACGAGGAAATCAGCCACTCCAATGTCCTGAGACAGTACATCAATAAATTCCTGAATATTCATGCCGCTTGAAGAATATGCATACAGGGGAACTATAGTCTCCAGTTGCTCGGGCGCGATGAAGACCTGTGCACTCCACCTGATTTTATCTACCAGGGTGACTTTATTCAGGAGCACGGACAAGTCGACACAGCCAGAGGATTCGGCTGTCCCGTTCTCAGCGTTCAGTCCGCCAGAAAACAGGGACAGCAATACGCAGGCTAGCAAGGCTGGGACTGGTTTTTTCTTCATTGTGCTTCAGCGGCCAGTAAATATCCTTTACCGGGCTAGATGGGCGAGACAACTGGAAACGCATAGCGAATGATCGTAATCACAAATGCCGGAAGCAGCCGGCCGGAAATATGCAGGCGAACCGGGCCATGACGTGTATTGGCCATGGCGATCATGGAGCCAAACAAGGCAGATGCGCCAAGTACGAAAAGTGCAGCAACATAGATAAAATGCTCAATGAAAACGCCCCCAGGGGCGCAAACGCGAATCTCGGCGACCACGGCAGCAGTTTGCCAAGCTGTTGAAAATACGTCTCAAATACCGCATCAATAAACCTGCTTCTGGTTTTGCTGCCGGCTTCTTCCATGGGATTTCAGTTGTCTCGAATGGCATCTGGCTTTCAGGGATAGTATAACAGAACTTGCTGAACAAATACTAAATCGCATCAAATGTCAATAGAAAACCTATGCAGATTTACCCCCAAATCTGCATAGGTTTTCTATGGATTTTTCTCAAAACAGTGTATCTAATACGTAGTCGCCTGATTCATATCGACGACTGATGCGACTACGTGAACTGACCCTGCCCGGCAAACTTCTGCCGGCTTTCCTGGCCATCGCCGGGATCTGCCCGGGTGCCGTGCCGGCCAGCGACACCGTGCCGGCGGGGCGCTATCTGGACCTCAGTGTCCGGGTGGATGCGCCCGAGCAGCTGAATCCGCTCCGCATGATCGGGGATCTGCAGTTTTCGGACCGGGTATCGGTTGGCGAGGCGGTCAGGACCGCACTGGCCGGAACCGGGTACCGGCTCGCCGGGAGTGCGCATCCGGTGGTGCAGGCACTCCTGGATTCACGGGTCGCACTGCCCCACATGCGGTTCGAGAACAAGCGGATCGATTCCGTGATCGGCGCGATCGTCGGGACCGGCCGCGGCTACGATGTCCAGGTCGATCATGCTGCCCGGCTGATCCGCGTCGTGCCATCGCTTCGGCAAGGCATGATGCGGCAGGCGGGCGAAGAGGGGGATTCCCCGGAACCGGCTCCGGTTCATCTTCCGGATCAGGATCAATGAAGGTGGCGAAAACATGTTCATCGCGGTTTTCGGCGGCTCGCTGGACCGCACTCGCTATGGTTGTCGGGGCGCTCGGCCTGGGTATGCTCATTGCCCATAAACACGCAGCCCTCGCCCAGACAGCCACCCTCGACCTCGAGACCACGGAGACCGTGACCACGCGCATCCGGACGGAGCGGACCGCACGCGAGGCCTGGGGCCTTGACGAGACGGACTGGCAGCGCTATCAAGTCCTGATGGAAGGGCCGTCCGGCCTCTGGTACGCCCATCTTGCACCGGCCATGGTACTCGGCATCAACGCCGGCAGCGAGACCGAACGCATGCGCTTCGCGCGTCTGGTCTGGGAACAGGAACAGGCACGGCTGGACGCACTGTTCGCATTCAACCGCGCCTATCAGTCGATCGCCCGCACGGACCGGAACCGGCCTGGATTCAGCCTGTTCGAGGAACAGCTGCTTCGGTCGCCTCTCCCGCCACCGGAGGAAACCGCCGTTCACGGAACCCGCATCCAGGCATTTGTCGCGCCCGGCTGCCCGCATTGCGAGGACGCGATACGCGCCCTGACCGCATCGGGCAGAAGCTTCGATGTCTACGTCATCGGAGCCGGCGATGACCGGGAAATCCGGGCAATGGCGAGACGGGCCGGGATACCGGTAGAGCGCGTGGTCGAACGGTCGATTACGCTCAATCATGCTCCCGGTGACCGACTGGTCCGGGCAGGCCACCGGATCGAGGACCTGCCGCTGTTTTTCACGAGCCGGAATCTCCGGTCTCCGGTGCCCCTCTCCATGCTGGCCGGAGGAACGCCGTGAGCAGGATCCTGGTGACCGTCGCCCTGGCACTGGCGCTCGCCGGCGGGCTTCCGGCCCGGGCAGAAAGCCGGGTGCCTACGGGCTATGAATCCGCGGTGGCGCCACAGGGAATTTCTCCGCTCCTGTTCTATGCCATGGCACTGACGGAATCCGGACAGTCCGAAATGACCGCAGGCTATCGCCCGTGGCCGTGGACACTCTCGATCAACGGCAAGCCTCACTTCTATCCGTCACGCAGGTCAGCAGGATCCGCCCTGCGTGCCGCCATCGACTACCCTGCGCAACAGCTCGGCGTGGGATTGTTCCAGATCGAATACCGCTACCACTCCGAACGCTTCGAATCGCCGGAAGCGATGCTCGATCCCTATCTCAATTCGCGGGTCGCTGCCGAGATTCTTGCCGAAGGGCTGCAACGCTCGAACGGAGACGTCTGGGCAGCCGTCGGCACGTTCCATTCCGGCACTCCGGAACTGGCCGAGGCCTATCGGGAACGGGTGGCCAGACGCCTGGTCAGCCTGCTCGGGAAGGGTTCCGATGACCGGTAGGACACAGGCCATGATCGGGTTCGTGCTGCTGGCCGGGGCCGCGAATGTCCCGGCCGAAATGCAGGTGCTGGGTCGCGATGCGGGAGCGGCGCCTGTGCATGCTGTCATCGGGGAACTGCTGGATCGCTTCGCACCGCCTGCCGGAGAGGCGCCGCGCCAGAGCGGCGGAAGTTCCGGCATCCGGGAGAATTCCGGGCTGCCGCTCGCCACGAGCCTGGTGCCGTCGGCCCGGGATGCCGGCCTGCACCGGATCAACGTGCCGCTGAACCGTCCGGTCTGCGTGATCGGCAGCGATCGGCTCTCGCGCACATGGCTGAAGCAGAACCGTATCCGGCTGGCCGACATGGGAGCGGCCTGCGTGCTGGTCCAGGTGCGGGGTCCGGCCGAGCTGGCCGAAATACGGCGAATCGCGCATCCCCTGACGGTGCAGGCAGTGCCGTTTGACGACCTGGCCCGCCGCATCGGGATCCGGAACATTCCCGTGCTGCTGGTGAAACCATGACCAGTCAATACCAGGTCGAGAGCCTGCTCCGCCCTCCGGTCGAACTGCTTTCGGCGGGACTGGCCATCGCCATGACTGCCGTCATTGCGGGTTTCCACCAGTGGCTCTACATGCCGCCGACCGTGGCAGGGACCGCTGCGACCGGCTTTGCAGGATACGGATTGTGGCGACTCCGGCAGGGATTCAGGGTCCTGCGCTATCGCAGGAGACTTGGCCGGCTGCCGAGATTTGCCCTGCGCCGGGACCGCATTCCGGTCTCCCGGCGACAGCTGTACGTGGGCCGCGGCTTCAAGTGGGAAGCCAGGCACACCCAGCGAC
>VXPI01000186.1 GCA_009839585.1 Gammaproteobacteria bacterium | reverse complement strand
ATTCGGAACACCTTGCATTTCTCGAAGGGGACGGCCTAAAAATCTTGCCAATCACTCTCGCAGGATGAGGAGGCAGGGCGGCGGTGTTTCTTGATCCGCCATACACCGCAAGGGGCGGAAAGCGGGCGGGATCACGCTTGTATGATCATTCGAATATTGATCATGCCGCCCTGTTTTCGATTCTGGCAGAACATGAGGCCAATTTCCTGATGACGTATGACCCGGCACCGGAAATAGTCGAACTGATCCACAAACACGATTTCAATGCAGTCGGATTGTTTGTGAAAAACGGTCATCACAACAAGATGCGTGAAATCGTGATCACTTCCGAACCGCTGTTTGCCTAATGGCCCGTTACGGTATTGCCGAGTGGTTCGGCATCCCCTCCCCTATGTTGCCATGTCTGCTGTGGAGCGCAAGACAATGGCGAGGGTTGCGCTCCGGGAGATTGATTCTCCCGTCTGCCCGTTTCAAGTCGGTACGCCGACTTGCAGCAAGAGAGGCGGCGTTTGCTCGATCAGGGAGGGCGACAATCTCCCTGTGATCGTCTGCCCCAGACGATTCAATGCCGGAAATCTGTTACCGAGATGGCTGGCTGAAATTGCGGAATTCCCGGAAGTCCATCTTGCTTCAGAAGCTCCATTCATGCGATCCCCGACTACAGGCAGGGGGCGGGTCGCGTCGATCTGGTCATTGCCGGAGACGGGGCCGCCAGCGCCTGGTACGGGCTTGAAATACAGGCTGTATATTTCTCCGGGCAGGGAATGGATGCTGATTTTCGGGCGATCCTGAATCATGACGGGAAGAACCGCCCGAACCTACGGCCTCCGACGGCCGGATTGGAGATCGTCAAGCGCCAAGCGTTTTAGTGCCCCAGCTGCTCGATACCATAACTTCCCACCGATTCCTGGAAATTCCCAAAAAATTTTCTTGATGCGACGCCTTATGTCGTATCCATCCCCCAGAATCCCCGTCCGCAAACAATTTCATAAATTCCGGACGGAGAACACCCATGAAGACAAAATCGGACCCAGACACTTTGGACACTCAATTGGAGTACGGCCACCGCCTGCTGGTGGACTGGGCCTCCAGCATCACCCGCGGCATGCGATATCCCTCGGAGGCAACCCGGGAATTGCTGGAAGAGGCTACTGCAGGGGATTCCTTCGCGGACCTTCGTACCGCAGAGTCCACCGCGCCCATGCTGGATTTTTTGCCCGGGAGCGGGGAAGAGTCATGGCACCGGTTCCGGGAGGCACTCGGCCGCTTGCAAGAAATCATCAGCAAGATTCCACCGAGCCTACCGGCCCGACGAATCGGAGAACTCGGCCGGATCTTTGAACTCGACGATGGGGATATCCGTATTCTGGAAGTCCTGCTTTTCAGTATGTTTCCGGGACCAGCGGAAGCCTTTCTGGGCTTTCTGCTGGATGGGCTGGTCCGGGGTGGTTCCAGAACCCGCCATTGCTCCCGGAGGCTCAATGCGGACAACCGATACCTGCACCGGTTACTTGGCATGTCCCGGATGGAATTACGCAAGCGCCTCGACCCAAAGTCATGCTTGGGACGTAAGGGACTGGTGGAAGTGGACGAAGATTTGGATATCGAGGTGCCTGACACTCTGCGCCGCCTGTATCTGGACATGGATGAGCAGGCGGATGTGCGGTCCCTGCTACTCGGGCAAGGGGCATTGACCACGGATTTGGAGTGGTCTGATTTCGCTCATCTGGGGCAGGATCAGGAGGATCTGGCGGCTGTCCTGCAAGGTGCCATGGCCGGAGAGCGACTGAGTGGAGTGAACGTGCTCCTGTACGGACCTCCGGGCATGGGCAAGACCTCCCTCGCACGGGTGGCGGCACGGCATGCAGGGATACGCCTGCTGGATGTTGGGGAAACGGACGGGCAGGGTGGAGACCCAAGTGCTCGGGAACGGCTTCGAGAACTGCGCCTGGCTCAGAACCTGCTGGAAGGAGACAACCGTAGCGCACTCTTGCTGGACGAGATGGACGACGTGCTTGACGGAGGCCAGATGTCTTTTCCATGGCTATTTGGGCCACAAAGACTGACAGGGAAGAACGGTAGTTCCCGGGTATGGCTTCATCGCCTGCTGGAGAACACGCCAGTACCTACGATCTGGATTGCCAATGATGCCAGTACCATTGACCGTGCGGTACTCCGGCGGATGACATATGCTCTGGAACTGCGGCTACCGCCGACCCGAGTGCGGGCAAGCATCTGGTCTCGGCAACTGGCCCGCCATGGAGTCGAGGCAGGGGAAGCGGAAGCGCGGTCTCTGGCGGAGGGGTTTGAGGCATCGCCCGGGGTGGCCGATGGGGCGATTCGCGCAGGTCGACTTGGAGGTGGTGATATTGATCTGGTGCGACGGAGCGTGGACAGGCTGTCCCGGCTGATGGGTTGTGGCCGCCCCGGTATCCAAGGAGAAGTTGACTTCGACCCGGCACTGATTCATGCAGACCTCGACCCGGTAGAACTGGCGAAGCGGCTGGCATCGGGCAATGAGCGGCGGTTTTCCATGTGCCTGCAGGGGCCGCCGGGGACGGGCAAGAGTGCCTATGTACGCTATTTGGCCGACCAGCTGGGTATGGAAGTGCTGTTCCGGCGTGCGTCTGACCTGATGAATATGTTCGTGGGAGGAACGGAGCAAAGGATCGCTAGGGCGTTCGAAATGGCACGGGATGCCGGAGCGTTCCTAGTGTTCGACGAGGCGGATTCTCTGCTGGGGGAGCGGCGAAACACACGTTATTCATGGGAGGTGAGCCAGGTGAACGAGATGCTGACCTGGATGGAGAGCCATCCGTTGCCGTTCGCCTGCACCACGAATTTCGGCAGTTCGCTGGATATGGCCACGGCAAGGAGGTTCCTGTTCAAGATCACGCTGGACTTCCTTGATCGGGATCAGTCCAGGTTGGCGTTTCACAGGTGGTTCGGGCGGGAGGCACCGCTGACGCTGGACAGGGTGAATGAACTGACGCCGGGAGATTTCGAAGTGGTTCGGCGCAAGGCCCGGGTGATGGGTCAGATGGATGACGGGGAAGAGTTGGTGGAACTGTTGAGGGCCGAGGTGCTGGCCCGACCGGGTCACCGCCGGGCACCCGCGGGTTTTCTGAGCCACGGCGGCACCAGCCAATGAATCACGAAGGAATGGAAAATCGACAGGGCAAGCAAATATGAATTATAACCGAACGGTTGAAGGCGTATGGACTATAATCAAGTGTGTTTCAACGGCGTTTACCATCACTGGATAGGAAGCACTGTCAAAGCTATCTCAATGAGCTTACATCTAGGCTGAACGAGGGGAACTACAAGAAAGACCCGCAAGGCCGACTGGATGGTTCTTTCAGGAACATGGGCGGCAGGACGGCTGCATATGAAGAAATCACCGCCAGACAATAAAACGACTAACCAGAAGTACGGAGAATATCATGAAGCACCCACAAGTCGACAGGGTGGCCAAGGCCTTATGCCGGATGCGAGTTGACCGCAAACGCGAGAAAGGTATTCCGCAACCCACCAAGGCAGACTTGGAACGCAAGTTCAGGATGAATTTCAAGCCGGATGGGAAGCCTGTTATCCGGAAAGTGGAATGATTGATAGCATTTATGTCAATGAAGGTGCCAATCTTCACGACAACCAATATAATAGATTCGGACGCGAGAAAATGAGCACAGTTTCACAGCGTTACAAGTGCATTGTCATTGATCCGCCTTGGGACCAAGGCAAGACAGGGAAACGCTCCGTTCGCCCCAATCAGGGAGCTAATCTCGACTACCCAACTATGAATTATGATGAAATTGCCGCTGTTCCTGTGGCAAAGTGGGCTGATGACGAGGCTTTTTTGTGGCTTTGGGCAACGAACAGCCGGTCTCGCT
>VXPI01000289.1 GCA_009839585.1 Gammaproteobacteria bacterium | reverse complement strand
GAGTCATCCAATGCGTCAACCCAGGAGGTATGGTGAGCCGGTGCCCGGTTTCCGGTCAGGGGCGATACGTAACCATTATCCCGAAATGTCATGATGTTCTGCTTTTTGTGTTTTTTCCATTCGAAGAACGCCCGGTTTGAAGCTTCGATGTTAAACGGTGGATAATCGGTCATGTCCATCAAGTGCCTGGTATATCGCCCCTGATACTCGATAGCACCATAGTCATCCGCAATGTTGTCTTCTTCCTCACGCCATTTCTCTATGTCGCTTTCCATTTCATCCTGGTCAGGCACATTCAGTCTTCCCAGCATCAAATCCCGCGCATACCAGGCTTGGGCATCGAACATGTTGAAGGTATACCACTGGTCCTGCATGCCGAGATAGAAGAGTTTTGGATTTCCGGTCCAGACTACACCATTGTAGAGGTTGACCGGGTAGAGCCGGTTATTGGTCTTGAGACGCAATTCTTCATCCATGAATGGAAAATAGTGAAGATATCCCGTGCACAGAATAATGGCCTGAACCTCGGCAGTTGAACCATCGATAAAGGTTGCGGTGTTTTTCTCGACTTTTTGCAACAGAGGTACTTCTTTCCAGTTGTCTGGCCATTTGTACCCCATCGGAGCAGTTCGGTGCGATACGGTAACTGAGCGACATCCATACTTCCAGCATTGGGAACCAATATCTTCAGCAGAATAGGAGGTGCCGATGATCAGGATGTCCTGATCCTTGAATTCGAGTGCATCCCTGAAATCATGAGCGTGCAGAATACGGCCGTTGAAGGTGTTAAACCCCTCGAATTCCGGAACGTTGGGAGTCGAGAAGTGCCCGGATGCAACGACCACATAATCAAACTGTTCAGAATAGTCCCGGTCTTTCTCATTGTCGTGAACGAGCACGGTGAATTTACCGCCTGCATCATCATAGCCAACTCTGCGTACCGTTGAATTAAAGCGGATCCAGTCCCGAACTCCGGCTTTTTGAACCCGGCCTTCAATATAGTCGAACAGCACTGCACGCGGCGGATAGGAAGCGATCGGCTTTCCGAAGTGTTCCTCGAACGAGTAGTCTGCAAATTCAAGTCCCTCTTTGGGGCCATTCGACCATAGGTACCGGTACATTCCCCAGTGTACGGGTTCGCCAAATTGATCAAGTCCGGTTCGCCAGCTGTAATTCCACAGGCCACCCCAGTTCTGCTGTTTCTCAAAACAGACAATTTCAGGAATCTCCTTCCCCTTGCTTTTGGCAGATTGAAATGCCCGAAGTTGCGCCAGACCACTGGGTCCTGCACCAATAACAGCTACTCGCTCAGTCATGATTTGACTCCTTTGATTGATAATTGTGTGAGTGAAAATCCGGATAGTCCGAAACTCTTGAAACTGCGGTCATCGTGATTTCGATTATATCCAAGCCTGTACCAGTGTGCCACAGATCAGCCCAGGACTTCCATACTGGCCAGGTGTTCCGAGATGCTCAATATGGGAAGATTGCGTGAGTTCCACGGTCTGTCAAGATTGCTGTAGCCGAAACCATGGCAGACAGTATTGAACCCCGAGCATCCCGTCCGGGTTTTAGTGGTATGATTTCGATCAAGTGATCAATTGCAATAGGCAACAATTTGGGCAAGAGTGAGCATGAAGAATTAGTCCCCCGAATTCACTGGGATGGGAAAACCTGCAAGGCTACATTTCCAATGTATGGGGGCAGTAAACTGACCGCTGAATGGGAACCGGATACCACAACTACAATTCGTATTCGAGAGGTAGGTACTGAAACCTGGAGCATTGGTTTTGAGACTCCAGTCGGCGGAGGAGTGTTTCATGGGCTTAAGCCGGATACGGAATACGAGGTAGAATATGTTATTCGCGGCCCCTTATCCGATGGTCAACCAGTCATTAAAAGGGTTCGTACCAGCCCCGCTAAACAAGCAGGGAATGTGATTCCGTTTCCAGGTAAATGATGGTCATGCTGACGGATCCATGAGCGATTTTCACCCTGCGGTAGAAGCCTGGTTCAAACAATCCTTTCCCAAGCCAACCCGGACACAGCTGGACGCATGGCAGGCCATTTCTTCCGGTGGGCATACCCTGGTTTCTGCGCCAACAGGATCGGGCAAGACACTTGCTGCTTTCATGGTCGCTATTGACGGCCTTGTTCACCAGGCTGATCAGGGAATACTTCCTCCGCAGACCAGCGTGATATACATCTCGCCATTGAAGTCGCTTTCAAACGATATTCAGCGTAATTTACAGGAACCACTACATGGAATCGAGGCGAAGCTGAAGCAGTTGAATCAGCATGAAGATTTCGCACTGCCCCCGATAACGGCCGCAGTGAGAACCGGGGATACGACTTCAGGGGAGCGGACGAAAATGATCAAGGCGCCCCCTCATATTCTGGTCACCACTCCCGAATCACTCTATATCCTGCTCACATCCAAATCAGGTCGGCAGATGCTCTCAACTGTCGAGACCCTGATCGTCGATGAAATCCACACCATGGTTGGCTCCAAGCGTGGCGCACACCTCAGCATTTCTGTTGAACGCCTCGAGTGTTTGTGCGAAAAACCACCGCTCAGAATTGGCTTGACGGCTACTCAACGTCCCATCGAACTGGCTGCGGGGTTTCTTGTCGGAAACCGCGAAAATACCCCGTGCCGAATTATCGACAGCGGACACCAGCGCGATCGTGATATCCGAATTTGCGTGCCCGGCATTCTGCTCTCTGCGGTGATGTCAGCCGAGGCCTGGGAAGAGATCTACTCGATACTTGAGGGCTTGATCCATCAGCACACCACAACCCTGATCTTTGTAAACACCCGCAGGCTTGCCGAGAGAGTAGCCAAGGCACTTGGCGAGCGGATCGGTGATGATGCAGTTACATCTCACCATGGTAGCCTGGCCAGGGAGCATCGACTCATGGCGGAACAGCAACTCAAGTCCGGAGCGCTGAAAGCAGTCGTGGCCACTGCCTCACTGGAACTTGGCATCGATATCGGTGATGTGGATCTGGTCTGTCAGGTCGGATCTCCCCGTGCGGTATCAAGCCTGCTGCAACGAGTTGGGCGTTCTGGCCACAGTCTGGGCCATACGCCAAAGGGACGATTGTTTCCTACTTCTCGAGACGATCTGGTCGAATGTATCGGTTTAATCGATTGCGTCAACCGGGACGAATTGGACCACTTGTCCATGTATCCAAAACCGCTTGATGTACTGGCCCAGCAGGTCGTTGCCGAAATATCGGCCGGAGAAAGAAGTCTCGATGACTTCTTCCAGATGCTGGTCAGGGCCGCGCCGTTTGAAGCACTGGACTACGGGGAATTCCATGAAGTCATTCGAATGCTATCCGAGGGCTTTGCAGGACGGCGTGGCAGACATTCAGCATACCTACACCTAGATGCGGTAAACGGTAAAATCCGGCCCCGCAAGTCAGCAGCACTTACCGCAATTACCAATGGCGGGACTATTCCGGACTTGTTTGACTACGATGTCGTCTTGCATCCCGAAAATCTGGTGATTGGATCATTAAACGAGGATTTTTCCTTTGAATCAATGGCCGGAGACATTTTTCAACTCGGAAATACGTCGTACCGCATAGAAAGAGTCGAATCAGGGAAAGTGCATGTCCGGGATGCCAGGGGACAGCCACCTACGATTCCCTTCTGGTTCGGAGAAGCACCGGGCAGAACCGATGTGGTCAGTCATTCAGTGTGCAGGGTTCGAACACGAATCAGTGACTTGTTGGGCAATGATCTTTCCGAGGCCAAACGACATGTCGAGCAGCAGTATGCCCTGACAGATAGTGTTTCCTCACAACTTGTCCACTATCTTGCTACCGCCAAATCAGCACTTGGTGCATTGCCGGATAACAATACGGTAATCCTTGAACGGTTTTTCGATGAAGCAGGTGATCAGCACCTGGTGAT
>VXPI01000210.1 GCA_009839585.1 Gammaproteobacteria bacterium | reverse complement strand
GAAAGAAAGAATGCATGCTGTCAAGATCCTTCTGGATGCTGAATCAGACATTATGGCGAAAAACAACCATGGAATGTCCCCGCTTCATTTGGCAGCAGTGTCTGATAACGTTGAAGTGATAGCTGTGCTGTTGGACCAGGGGGCCAATATTGAAGGCCAAGATAGTTGCAACAGTACTCCACTCCATGCCGCGGCAAAATCTGGTTCCATCAAGGCAATTGCTTTATTGCTGTCTGCAGGAGCAGACATGAAAGTGCAGGATAAGAATGGGTATGCGGCCATTCATCATGCAATAGCAGGAGACCAGGCAATGGCGACAAGTGTACTTTTGGATGCAGGAGAAAATATTGAGAGACCTAACGGGAATGGCCTTACTCCGCTACACATGGCAGCAACAGTCGCTACTGCTGATGTGCTGAAAGTGCTGTTGGAAGCGGGAGCCAATATTGAATCCAAAAGCGGAAAAGGATTGACCCCTCTCCACAGAGCGGCATCACTCGGTTCTGTTGACACAGTCGTAATGCTGCTAAACGCAGGAGCGGATATTGAAGCCGTAACCGACGCAGGTTCAACCCCGCTTCATAGAGCAGCTTTCGACAACTCACCCGATATCGTCCAAACCCTCCTGGAAGCAGGTGCAGATCCCAATATGACAAGTCATAACGGAATAACCGCACTCCACAAGGCAGCCAGCCGGGGATTTGTAAAAATCGCAAACGTGCTGCTAAATGCAGGTGCGGATATCAAAAGCCAGGACGATCATGGAAATACCCCTCTTCATGCAGCAGCAACAACTAGTAGAAAAAACTTCTTCATGGTGAAAATACTATTGAAGAATGGGGCGTTTCTTGAAGCAAGAAATTCATACGGTTTGACCCCGCTAAATATATTCGCCTCCAAAGGCAATTCCAAAATCCTGGATCTCTTGCTGGTTTCCGGGGCGGATATTGAGACACAATGCAGTCGCGGCCTAACTCCGCTGCATCGGGCGTCAAAATCCGGCAATATCGAGGCCGTGCAGACACTGTTGGCAAGTGGTGCTTCCCTTGAAGCGGAAAACTCATACGGCATGACCCCATTGCATGTAGCCGTGTCAAATGACGATGCACAAGTCCTGAATCTCTTGCTGGCTTCCGGGGCGGATATTGAGACACAATGTAGTCGCGGCCTAACTCCGCTGCATCGGGCATCAAAATCCGGCAGTGTCGAGGCCGTGGAGGTACTATTGGCTACTGGTGCAGATCCCGAAGCTCCAGACAATCTGGGGAGAACCCCGTTTTCCATGGCAAATGGAAGAAACAGGAACAAGATCAGGGAAATATTGTCGGATGCAACAGCAGCGTCACAACCAGAAACCCGGAACCAGCCTGGTCAATCTGGCCGGATTTTCCCGTTCTTTCAGAAGATTTTCGGAATCTGGAAACGTTGATATCCGATGGCCTGAATGAGAAGATGAGATCACCTGAACCCCTCGTTTTCAAGCATCAGGCCATGATCTGCCGAACACCATGTTCATGCTCAATGAATCTGTCCTTGGAGACTGGGGTTTTTCGGAAGATCGAATATCTGATGACCGTCATCCAGATTTATTAAAGACCCGGCATGCCTCATCCAGACCTCGAACCGTATCTTCAATATCTTGCACAGTGTGCACGGCTGAAACAAAACGCCGCACTCCGGGAAGTACATACTGCCCCTGTTTAAGCAACTCTGTATCCAGGCGGCGCATGGCATCTTGATTGGAGGACAGAATATCCGAAATACTGACTGGCGATTGATTCATAAACAGGATTTGCCATAGTGATCCCGTACACTCGGCAATCGCGTCAATTCTGTATTTCTTCAATACCTGTTGGCAGGCAGCACATAGTTCCTCGGTATAAGCGTTCATGCGCTCATAGACCCCCGGCTGACTCAATGCATCCAGCATGGCAAGGGTTGCGCTGGCAGCCACCGGATTGCCATGCAGTGTTCCATTGATGTAGGTATAGCCGGGCCGGCCCTTGTAACCCGGGTCAGCAAGATCAAGAATATCGGCACGCCCTGCAACACAGGACATCGGACCTCCTCCTCCGACAATCTTCCCAAAGCTTGCCAGATCAGGCTTGATGCCATACCAACCCTGACCACCCGTATAACCCAGGCGGAAACCCGTAACAACCTCATCCAGAATGAATACGATATCATTGTCTCGGCAAATCTTCTGGATACCCTGCAGAAACTCCGGTTTTGCAGGAATGATTCTCTGAACCGGCTCGGCAATGATTGCCGCGATTTCGTTTTTATTTTGCGCTACTACACTGTCCAAGGTCTCAAGATCATTGAAGGGACAAACCAGCATCGTTGAGGTAGTAGCTACTGGCTGGCCCGAGAAATCCGCAACCCCCTCTGGATAATCCCCGCTCTCCCTGGGGAAGCAGCTTACAATTGCATAATCATGATTTCCATGATATGCCCCTTCGAATTTGAGGATTTTTTCTCTCCCGGTAAAGGCACGAGCGAGACGCATTGCATAGGCAGTCGCTTCCGAACCGGTTGTTGCATAAATCAGTTTCTCTGCGCAGGGAATATCGTTTACCAGTCTTTCAGCCAGAGTGATAGCCACATCGTTCAGTGAACCGAACATGTGTGCTCCACGCTCCAGTTGATCTTTCGAGGCTTGAACAACTGCTGGATGACTATGGCCGAGAATCAGGGCACCTGCACCACCGACATAATCAATATATTCACGCCCGTCTACATCCCATATACGTGATCCCTGGCCATGACTGTAAATCAGTCGAACATCCTGCTCCAGGGCATAACTTCCAAGTCCGGCTCCCGGAATAACACTCTCGGCAATCTCGAATAATCTATCCGAATGCCGGCGTGAGCTGGCTGGACGATCTTGTACGGTTTTGTTCACTGGACTGGACTGCTACTGGCGTTTAACCGGACCCTGGACTCATCAAGTGATTCTCTCAGCCACTCGTGAAGAGCAGCAATCGATAACTCATTGTCTATCCCACCGGCCGGATCAACAACCAATGGACCGGGACGATACCCCTTGGAATACAGACCACGCTGAACACTGCGCACCAGTTTCAGATCTTCTGAAAACGTAGTCTCACGATCCAGATCAATGACTTTCTGTAATGTGTCGCTTATTTCACCATCGTCGGAGTACCAGCCTCGATATACGCATACATCATCAACCGACAATGGTCGCCAGTGGTAAGTATTGACCACGCCACCCGGGTAAATCTGGATTGAACTTGTCGGCCACAGATAATAGCTGGCATACCCCGAACCCTGCATGTCGTACCAGGCTTGACTACTCTGACTCGCCCTGGAGGTGTGTTCAAGCACCCGGCCTTGGCCAAACGGCACGATACTGTAGCTGGCCGGGTCGATAATTCCCTTGGCAAATTCCGCATGGGCAAGCTTGCAGTGATAACATTCGTTGTAATTCTCGACCGCGGTCAACCAGTTACAGCCTTCATTGACATGATGTTCAAAGGCAAACTGGCGTGACTCGATTTCGGGGCAAATATCCAGTATTGCCTTTCGAACACCGGGATAGCATTCATCCATATCGAGAGCCCGTTCATCCAGGTTGATGAATACGAAACCCAGAAAATTCTCGACGCGAATTTTCGGGATGCAAATGCTGGAAACATCAAATCCGGGAACCGAGCTGGAGTTGGGAGCAGCGATCAACCGACCCGCAAGGTCATATGTCCAGGAATGATAGGGACAACTGATGCGATGCTTGTTGCCCTGCCCTTCAAGGAGTCGATGACCTCGATGCTGGCAAACATTATAGAAGGCCTGCAGCTGCATTTCTCCATCTCGGACAATAACAATATCCTGATCAAGCAGGCTCAAGGTGAAATAATCACCTTTGTGCCGGATTCGACTTTCATGGCAGGCAAACTGCCATGTTTTGAAGAACACCCTG
>VXPI01000159.1 GCA_009839585.1 Gammaproteobacteria bacterium | reverse complement strand
AAGGATCTTCATGCCATGCAGACAACCTCTGAAAGAAATCGCAGAACAGGCAGAAAGGGTCGAAGTGCCGCCCGCAAGAAACACTCGGCATTGCGATTTCCATATATAAGCAGACAGGTTTCCACTTTCGACCTGCTTAGTGAAGAGGGGTTGAGCATTATTGAACAGAATGCCGACACGATTCTCAAGGAAACAGGCATGCGCTTCACGGGGGATCCTGAAATTCTTGACCTATTCAGGCAAGCAGGCGCAGATGTCCAGGATACTTTGGTTCGATTTGAACCTGGTCACCCCAGAAGCATAGTACGGGCCAGCGCACCTAAACAGTTTGTACAACATGCACGGAATCCAGCGAACAATGTAGTCATTGGAGGCAATAATGTCGTGCTTTGCCCTTCGTTCGGACCGCCATTTATACAAAATCTCGATGAAGGAAGGCGCTATGGCAAATTATCGGATTTCCAGGACCTGATTCGAATCCATCAGATGATTCCCTGGCTTCATCATTCAGGTGGAGTAGTTTGCGAACCTACGGACATAGCGGTAAACAAGCGCCACCTTGACATGCAATTAGGGCATTTCTGCTTGAGCGACCGAGCATGTTTTGGCGCATTGATCGGTGCAGACCGAGCGATGGACTCGGTAAGAATGGCAAGGATTCTGTTCGGAGATGATTTCGTTGATGACAACTGCGTCCTCTACTCTGTTTCCAATACAAATGCTCCTCTGGTTCTGGATGTTGCGATGTCCGGCGCACTAAAAACCTATGCGTCCAACAATCAGGCAGTGGCCTGTACCCCTTGGACCGTGGCGGGTGCAATGAGCCCCTGTACTGTTGCCGGCACACTGTCTCAAATTCTTGCCGAGGCACTGGCGGTCTGCGCTCTAACCCAGCTAGTGCGTCCCGGTTCGCCCTGCCTGATGGGTAGTTTTGCCACTGCCATGTCCATGCAGTCCGGCTCACCTACATTCGGCAACCCCGAAGGGATGAAACTGGTATTGTGTGCTGGTCAGTTAGCTAGACGTCTTGGCGTTCCGTTTCATACTGTCGGGGCCTTATCCGCATCCAAACTGCCTGACAGCCAGTCAGGTCAAGAATCTGCACTAGGCCTGGTCGCATCCATTCTGGCTGGGGCAAATTTCATCAACCATGCAACCGGCTGGCTCGAGGGTGGGTTGGTAACCGGTTATGAAAAAACAATCATGGATGCCGACCTGTGCGGAAAAATCATCAATTTCTGTCAGGGCGTTGATTTGTCGAATGAGGCACTGGCACTTGAGGCAATCATGGAGGTGGGTCCCGGCTCGCATTTCCTGTCTAGCCAACATACGTTGAACCATTTCGAGCATGCGTTCTATCGATCGGATATCTGTGACAACAATTCTTATGAGCAATGGCATGCAGAAGGCAGACTGGACACCATGCAGCGGGCAAACAAGATCTGGAAGACATATCTGGATAAATACGAGGAACCCTTTCTACCGAAAGACCGGCAGGAAGCACTGGAGGAATATGTGCACAAACGCAAGGCATCCATGTCAGACAGGCACTATTGAAGGAACATGTTGATCATGGGTAATACGGACAGAAAACACACGGCTACGGATAGGATCTTCCCGTCAAGCCTTCCCTATCCGCCGAAGTTATTGACCAGAACGACGGTTTCTCATACAGGCTGTAAAACCCTGTGAACACTCCTGATGCAAAAGTCGTAATTCTCGGTGGCGGTGCAATCGGCCTGAGCACTGCCTATCATCTGGGGAAACTGGGCTTTGAAAATGTCACGTTGCTGGAGAGAAATACGCTTACGAGTGGAACATCCTGGCACGCTGCCGGCATAGTCGGCCCATTGCGTGCAACCCAGAACCTGACCGCACTGGCAAAATATGCCCTGCACCTGATTGAAGTGATCGAATCGGAAACCGGTCAGCCTACCGGATACAAGCAAACAGGAGGGTTGTGGCTAACCATCTGTACTGACCGCATTATTGAACTCAAGCGCATCGCCGCAATGGGAGAAATGAATGGGCTCCATGCATCATTTCTGTCGCCGGGCGAGTTGGCAGAGAGATTTCCCATGATCAATCACCATGACTTGGTCGGGGCCATGCATCTGGCAGAGGATGGTCAAATCAACCCTGTTGATTTGTGCATGGCATTGGCCAAAGGAGCCAGACAGGCCGGTGTCAAGATTCATGAACATTCCGGCGTGTCATCCATCAAGGTTCACAACGGACTGGCAAAGGCCTTGATTACGGATCAAGGAGAAGAAATTGACTGTGAAGTTGTGGTGAACTGTACCGGGCTCTGGGCCCGTTCAGTTGGCAAGCTTGCTGGAGTAAATGTACCTCTTCAGGCGGTTGAACACAATTATATCGTTACAGAACCCATATCCGATTTTCCGGAACCATGGCCTGTATGCAGAGATATGGAAAGTGCACTTTATATCAAGGGAGATGCAGGCAAACTCGTCATGGGATCTTTTGAATCCAATGCCAAGCTTTGGGACCACGCCAAACTTGATCCTAGTGAGTGCTTTATTGAGCTTGAGGAGGACTGGAATCACATCGAGCCCATGATCAAGTCCGGCATGCATCGTGTTCCGGTCTTCCGCAACATCGGCATCTCATACTTCATGACTGGCCCGGAAAGCTTCACACCCGACACAAAGCCGTTGATGGGACGCAGCCCCGAAGTTCCGAATTTCTATGTTGCCGCTGGCATGAACTCATTAGGGATTATGTCTGCTCCAGGTGTCGGCAAGGCCATGGCAGACTGGATCGCTCAGGAAGAAAGCCCTGTTGATCTGTGGGAAGTAGATATCCGGCGATTCCAGCCAAAGGATAATGACCAGACATTTTTACAGGAAAGAACGATCGAGGCAGTATCGAACCAGTTTGACATGCATTGGCCACTAAAACAGTACCGGACTGGCAGAAACCGAACGCTTTCCGTATGGCATGAATACTTTCGGAAATGTGGAGCAGTGTTTGGCGAAACAGGAAGCTGGGAGCGGCCTTTGTGGTTTGCCGATGCGGATGAACCTGCAGAAATTCGATATGGCTATGGTGATCAGTGCTGGTGGCCGGTGGCCAGGCGGGAATCCATGATGCTGCAAAATACCGGAGCCCTGTTTGAATTGTCCCCATTTACCAAACTGCTAGTGGAGGGACCTGATGCACTTTCGACATTACAGTGGCTTTGCACAAACGATATCCGCGTTCCGATCGGAAAAGTGGTCTACTCGCTGATGCTCAATGAACGCGGAGGCATAGAGTGTGAACTGACCGTGATTCGAACAGGTGAAAACTCCTATCTGCTCACCAGCGCCTCATCAACAAGAACCCGAGACAAGGATTGGTTGACAGGACATGTCGGCAATAGAGCCGTAACCGTAAGGGACATTACCCAAGAGTATGCAGTTCTGGGGGTTATGGGCCCCTGCTCCAGGGCGGCCCTGTCAAAACTTGCTCATGAAGTCTTTGAAAAGCAGCCATTTCCATTTTCGACCTCAAGACAGATCAACCTTGCAGGTGCAAGGGTACGGGCATCACGACTAAGCTATGTCGGAGAACTGGGTTGGGAATTGATGGTTCATGCCCACAAGGCATGCCAGGTACTGGATGCGGTGCTCGAAGTGGCACAAAATGGGGAAATGGGCATGGCAGGATTGATGACCATGGAAAGCTGTCGACTAGAAAAAGGCTACCTTCATTGGGGACAGGATATAGGCCCGGAAGATAATCCGTGGCAAGCTGGCCTGGGTTTTTCCGTAAAACTGGACAAACCTGGCGGGTTTCTGGGGCAAGAGGCATTAGTTGAACTCAAACACTCTATCGACAGATACCTTGTGCTGATCGAGACACCGGATTCACGGCCGCTGTTACTGCATGAAGAACCTATCTACTACAACAACCGGTGGGTGGGCAGAACTACCGCAGGTTGGCCG
>VXPI01000285.1 GCA_009839585.1 Gammaproteobacteria bacterium | reverse complement strand
TACCAACCTCGTTCATTGGCGATCAACTGTTCTGGGGGCATGATCAAACCCCGATGATTCTCGAATATCTGAACAATCCCCGGCTATTCGAAGAGGAAGAATACCGAAGAATTGACAATATCCGGGACGGTCTCGGGAAATAGACTCGACGTGGTCATTCCATGTAGCGCGTAAAGTCTGGAACTTCCTCGCGGGCCGTGCGGTAATTATTGACCGGGTCTGAATTATCCTCATATCCGACAGCGAGCCCGCAGATCACTATGTAATTTTTGCTGTATCCGACATGTTCTCTGACCAGTTCAGGATATTCGCCGAGTGATGCCTGGGGGCAGGTAGCAAGACCGTGATCCATGGCTGCCAGCATGATTGACTGCAAGAAAATTCCATAGTCGAGATATGAACCGGTTTCCATAACCCGGTCCATGAAAAACAGCAGCATGACTGGCGCATCGAAAGATCGATAGTTGGCAGCCCATTGGGATTTCCTTCTCTCAAGATCTTCACGTTCAATACTGAGTGCCTTGTACAATGCCTTACCGCATTCGATCCTGCGCAGCCTATACGGATCTTTCCAGTCAACAGGATAGTACTGGTAGTCCATCTTGCCTCGAACACCGTCCCAGAATACCATCTCGATTTTCTCGCCCAACGCCCTTTTACTCTCTCCACGCAATACCACAACCTCCCAGGGTTGGGTATTCGATCCTGAAGCCGCCCAGCGGGCCGTATCCAGAATGGCCTTAATGGTTTCTACATCCACCTCACGGTTCAGGAACTTTCGGACGGATTTGCGATTACGAATCGCTTCACTGACATTCATGGGTAATCAAGAGAAATGTATCAGCAAGATCCGGGTCAATATTCGTCATGCGATCTCACGCAATTTACGACGGATAATCTTGCCGGTCGTGGTCAATGGAAATTCTTCGATGAAGGTAATTTCTCGAGGGTATTCATGTGGCGAAAGCCGGGATTTTACCCATTCTTGCAGGTCATTGATCAAGGATTCTGACTCTTCATATCCTGCGTTCAAGCGAATAAAGGCTTTCACAATCTCGGTTCTCATTGGATCAGGCTTGCCAACCACCGCACAGATTGCTACCGCTGGATGACCCAGCAGACAGTTTTCGACCTCCCCCGGTCCGATGCGGTATCCTGCCGAGGTAATCACATCATCGTTTCGACCCACAAAACGGATTGCCCCACTCTCCACAAACATGCCGGTATCACCAGTCAGCAGCCATTCGCCAGAGTATTTTTCCAGTGTGTTTTCAGGCTTGTTCCAGTATTCAAGAAACATCACGGGGCTCTTGCCGCGCACCGCAATCTGTCCCAGCTGGTTGGGGCCCAATGGTATCCCGCTCTCGTCAATCACCTGAACATCATGTCCGGGTACTGCAAACCCCATCACACCCGGCTCAGGGGGAGTGAGTGCTCCACAAGATGAAACAATCATGTTGCATTCGGTTTGGCCGTAGAATTCATTGATCCACAGACCGAATGCTTCATGGCCCCATTCAAGAAGTTCGGCTCCTAACGACTCTCCTGCACTTGCGATACTCCTCATGCTGGTTTTATACCTACCCTTGCTCCACGCCATCCTCATCATTTTCAGTGCGGTCGGTGGAATAAATGCGTTGCGGATACCGTGCCTGTTGATAAATTCAAACGCGAATTCACCGTCGAATTTGGGCATGCGGTATGAAACTACCGGTACTGCATGATGCAAGCCGGGCATCAACACATCCATTAATCCTCCGATCCATGCCCAATCTGCTGGAGTCCACAGCTTGTCGCCTTCCCGGGGTAGAAAATCATGACTCATTTCGACCCCGGGCAAATGACCAATCAGGGATCGATGTGCATGCAAAGTGCCTTTGGGACTTCCGGTAGTACCGGACGTGTAAATGATAAGGGCCGGATCGTTGGAGTTCGTGTTTACTGTCTCGAACTGCTCACTGCACCTTGGCAGCTCCAATAGCATATCCAGGGCATCTTCACTTGTCTCATCAATGCAGAGGTACTGCCTTAGATCGCCAAGTTGGTCACGAATCGCTGCGAGTTTCTTGAGGCCTTCGTGATTGGTAATGATCGCACGGGCACCGGAGTCCTTTAGCCGGTACTCGAGAGCTTCTTTGCCAAACAAGGTGAATAGCGGAATCGAGATGCCGGCCAGCTTCCATACGGCAATATGCGCAATAGCCGTCCAGGGATTTTGAGGAAGAAGTATGCCAACCCGGTCTCCACGCTCGATGCCGAGTTCCACCAACAGATTTGCCAGTCGATTGGCTCTCTCCTGAAGCTCCGCAAAGCTGACTTCCTCGGTTCGGTCTCCATAATCATGAATGATTGATATCTGGTTAGGTACTGATACCGCCCAACGGTCACAGACATCAGCCGCCATGTTATATCGCTCTGGCACCTCCCAACTGAACTGATTTCTGACTTCTTCCAGAGTCGAGCCAGACGGTAGCATCACTCATTCTCCAATATCAGGAATAGTCATAGAAACCTTTTCCGGTCTTCCGTCCAAGATGGTTTGCATCTACCATTTTCACGAGAAGAGGACAAGGACGATACTTGGACTCTCCCAGGCCTTCATGAAGCACATTCATTACCGAAAGCAGCACATCCAGACCAATCAGGTCAGCAAGGGCCAATGGCCCGATCGGGTGATTCATGCCCAGCCTCATGATTTCATCGATATCCGCGGCTTTCGCGATACCTTCATGGAGTGCAAAGATCGCCTCGTTAATCATCGGGCAGAGGATTCGGTTGGATACAAATCCAGGACTGTCGTTAGCTGGAACCGGGGTCTTGCCGATTTTGAGTGTTAAATCACGAGTAGTCTGATAGGTCGCATCATCAGTCTGCAGGGCCTTGATGATCTCAACGAGCGTCATCAATGGAACCGGGTTCATGAAATGCATGCCAATCACCTGGCTTGGGCGGTTTGTACATGCTGCCAGTTTGGTCAGGGAGATGGAGGATGTGTTGGAAGCGATAATTACTTCGGGACGACATATCTCGCCAATTTGACCTAGCAGGTTGAACTTGAGTTCTGGTGTCTCTGGTGCGGCTTCTATCACGAAGTCGACTTCCTTAAGTTCATTCAGGGATAATGATGTACTGATCGATTTCAATGTGCGTTCCCGGTCCTGATCCGCGATTACCTCTTTATTGACCATTCGTGCGAGTGAGGAATTGATGGCCGCCAGTCCTCGATCCAGTGCCGTCTGACTGACATCAGTCAGACAGACGGCAAAACCTGAATACGCAAAAGTCTGGGCAATTCCGTTACCCATCGTTCCAGCGCCAATAACACCAATGCGCTTGATCGCCATATTACTCATGTCTTGTTTTATCCTGTTTACTTGTCCTGGAAAGTAGAACCGCTACATGTTACGTCGGTACTGACCCCCTACTTCATACAACACATCGCAAATTTGGCCTAGGGAACAGTGCCTGACGGCATCTACCAGTTTCTCGAATATGTTCTCATTGTTGATGACAGCTTCACGAATCCTTTGCAGGGCTTGAGGCGAAGATTCGCGATTCCGCTGCTTGAACTCAGTAAGCCGGTTTATTTGATTCAGTTTTTCCTTCTCTGTAGACCGGGATAACTCAATGTTTTCCGGATCGGGTTGCGGATTGGGGTTGAGGAAGGTATTTACCCCGATTATCGGCCAGGTTCCATCATGCTTGCGTTGCTCATAATACATCGATTCGTCCTGAATCCTGCCACGCTGATAGCCGGTTTCCATGGCACCAAGGACACCTCCACGTTCCGAAATCCTTTCAAATTCACAGAGCACGGCCTCTTCAACCAGGTCCGTCAATTCCTCAATAATGAAACTACCCTGATTGGGATTTTCATTCATGGCAAGTCCCCACTCCCTGTTAATGATCAGTTGAATGGCCAGAGCACGTCGAACCGATTCATCGGTCGGAG
>VXPI01000156.1 GCA_009839585.1 Gammaproteobacteria bacterium | reverse complement strand
CCCCCCCCCCCACTCCGCAACGTCGAGCGGGCTCGGAGATGTGTAAAAGACCCAGCATCAGAATTCAACTCCCGGCCGCCATGGACCCGGACGGCGACACCCTGACCTACACGATGGAAGGGACGGACGCGGCATCATTCGTGTTCGATGCCTCGACCCGGCAGTTCGCGACCAAGGCTGGCGTCATCTACGATTACGAGGCGAAGCAGCGGTACTCGTTAAGGCTGAAGGCGGACGACGGCAGAGGGGGGACGGACGCCATCGGATTTGCCGTCAATGTGAGGGACGTGGCCGAGCCGCCGTCGGCTCCTGCGGTGACCGCGGTAAACCCGGCACCGGGTTCGAACACGAGCCTGGGTGTAAGCTGGACGGCTCCGGACAACACGGGCAAGCCGGCGATCACCGGCTATGACCTGCGCTATCGTGCGGGTTCGGCCGGCGACTGGATCGACGGCCCGCAGGACGTGTCGGGGACCTCGTCGCAGCTCACCGGTCTCGAGTCGGGCATGCCGTATCAGGTGCAGGTGCGGGCGGTCAATGACGAGGGCGACGGCGACTGGTCGAATGCCCGGTCCGGCACGACGAGCGGCTCGTCCACGACGCCCGTGGCCACTTTCGACTCGCCTGTCTCGACTGCCGGGGAGGATGCGGGCATGCACAGCGTGTCGTTCAGTCTTTCCCCGCCGCCTGCTTCGGACATCACGGTGATGCTGTCGAGGTCGGGCACGGCCAGCGCGGGCCAGGACTACGGCCCCCTGGATCTGGACGTGGACGTTGCGGCGGGCATGGCGAGCGTGGACGTTCCGGTGTCGATCACGGACGATACGGAGGACGAGGGAAGCGAGACGCTGGTGCTTATGCTGACGGACGGTACGGGCTACACGGTCGGAACCGCAAGCGTGCACACGCTGACCATCACCGACAACGACGATCCGCTGGCGGACACGCCGGTGGTGTCGGTGTCGGGCGGGCCGGCGGTCACGGAGGGCGGCGCGGCGACCTTCACGCTGACGGCGTCTCCGGTGCCGACAGGGAGCATTGCGGTGTCGGTGACGGTGTCGGACAGCGGGGACTTTGCGGACGGCGGGACCGGTTCCCGCACGGTGACGGTGGGCACGTCGGGCACGGCGTCCTTCAGCGTGGCCACGGTGGATGACGATGCGGACGAGCCGGACGGCAGGATCACGGCGACGGTGGGAGCCGGCACGGGGTACTCGCCCCACGGCACGGCCGGTTCGGCTTCGGTACCGGTGCGGGACAACGATGGCGGCGATGGCGGAGGCAATGGTGGCGGAGGCGGCGGAACGCCTCCTCCGCTTCCGGTACTTCCGGAAGCCACGCTGGTGCCGCTTGCGGGCCGGGTGTCCGAGGATGCGGGCACGGTCGAGGCGGTGGTGTTGCTGGATCCGGCGCCGGCGTCGGCGCTGACGCTGCGCTATGCTCTTTCGGGCACGGCGGTGCAGGGGGAGGACTACGTGCTCCGGGATGCGGAGCCGGGCTTGCTCCGGGTGGCGGCCGGTTCCGGTCGTGCGGCGATCCGGGTTTCGGTGGTGGATGACGGCCTGGCGGAGGGCGACGAGACGCTGGTGATCGGGCTGCTGTCCGGTTCCGGCTACGAGGTGGGCGACCCCGGCAGTGCGGAGCTGGTGATTGCGGACAACGACCGGCCGGAGGCGTCCTTCGTGCGCGGCGCCAGCCGGGTGGCCGAGCACGGGGGAGCGGTGCAGGTGGAGGTTGCGGTGGATCCGCCGCCTTCGGAGCGTCTGCTGGTGGAATACTGGCTGCATGCGGACGGCACGGCGGTGCACGGTGCGGGCCGCGAGGAGGGTCACGGCCATGACTACCGGATTGCGGGGGTCTCCGGAGGCCGTGGCCTGCTGGAGGTGGATGCGGGGATGCCGGTTGCGGTCATCCTGCTGGAGGTGCATGACGATGGACACGAGGAGGGTGACGAGACGGTGGTGCTGTCGCTGCTGTCCGGGGAAGGTCACGGCGTGGGTGCGGAGGGTCGCCACACGGTGACCATTGTCGACAACGACGGTGCTTCGGGTGCGGCGGGCCGTCCGGTGCTGTCCGGTTGGCTGTCGCGGCTCGGCGGTACGCTAGCGGGTTCGGTGCTGGATGCGCTCGGGGAGCGCGTGGACGGGATGGGGGTTTCCGGTTCGGGCGGCACGGTAGCGGGTGTGCCGCTGCCTTCGGGGCCGGCGTCTCCGGCGCCCTCACGCGGGGACGAGAGTTCCGGGTTCCGCGGCGTGGAGTGGCGGGACCTGTCGCCGCAGTGGGGTGCGCTGGTTTCGGGGACGTCGTTCGGTGCGGACCGGACGGTGCCGGGCGGTCGTTCCGGTTTCTGGGTGCGGGGTTCGCAGGACCGTTTCGGGGGTTCTGCGGGCGGTGCTGCGGTGTCGGGCGAGACGGTGGCGCTGATGGCGGGCCGGGACGCGGAGCGGGTTTCGGCTGCTGGCCGGATGCTGCTGGGCGGGATGCTGGTGCATTCGCGGAGCCGGGGTTCGCTTTCGGGGCAGGAGGTGGATGCGGAGCTGGTGTCGCTGGTTCCGTACGGTGCGCTGGAGCCGGGTCCGCACCTCCGGGTGTGGGGCCTGCTGGGTGCGGGAAGCGGCGAGGCCCGGGTGTCGCGTGCCGGCGGCGTCCGGGAGGTTTCGGACACGGGATGGCGGATGGCCGGTGCGGGGTTCCGCCGTCTGCTGTCCGGCACTGCCGGCGGCATGGATCTGTGGATGCGCGGTGACGTGCGCTACAGCCGCACCTCGGCGGACCTTTCCAGTGCTGCCGCGTCCGGGAGTGCGTTGCAGTCGAGGCTTGGCTTGGGCGGCGAGTGGGCGCCGCGGGTGATCGGTGCGAAGCGGGGTCCGCAGGGCAGTCGTGGGGTTTCGAGCTGGCAGCCGCGGTGGAGCCTGGTTCTGCGTCATGACGGCGGTGATGCGGAGCCGGGTTTCGGTGCGGAGGCCGGTGCCGGGGTGGACTGGCGTCTTGCCGGCGGCCTGTCGGCCGGTGTCGGCATCCGGGGCCTGGCGGTCCGCGGGGACGGCGGTTTCCGGGACCGCGGGGTTTCGGCGTCGCTGCAGTACGATCCGCTGCCGGACACGGCCCGCGGCTTCCGCGGGAGTTTCGGCCTGGATGCCGGAAACGGGACACTGGATGACGGTGCGGATCCCGGACGCCTGTCCGCCAGTCCGTCCCTGTCTGTGGTTCCGCAGTCCCGGACCGGCTGGCGGGCGGAGGGAGCCTGGGGGCTGTACCGCCACGGCTACGGGCTGCTCGGCAGTCCGTACCTGTCGCTGTCGGGTTCCGGAGGGCCGGAGGCGGTGCGCATGGGCTACCGGATGTCCCCGGACTCCCCCGGCAGCCCGGACCTGGAACTGGACTTCTTCATCCTGCGGGAGGACGCCGGACGGGAATTCGCCTCGGGCACTGCCGGAATGGTACTGCAGATGCAGTGGTGAGGTGGCCGGCACGACTGGGAAGGGTGCGCACCGAATGGCCGTGCTGCGCTGTTGCGCGCAAGGCAGTCACCCCGACGGCTTCCGGTGCCGGAAATGGCCGGTTCCCGGGATCCATGAGGCATGGATGCCGGTCCCTCCATGTGCATGGAGGGACCGGTATCACGGCTTTCCGGTACTGGGCTGCAGGTTCCAGAAGCGTTCGTTCAGCCCCGAAACGGTGACAATCCCGGCTTTCCGGCATCATGAACGGTGCCATGAGGCAATGCAGAGGATCAGCGGATATGTTTCCGACGATGGAGGCCATGAACTCCTGTCGCCGGTATGGACAGATAGGCGCAGGGAAAACGCTTGAAGTCGCCCCAGGGCTGTTGCCTGCATTACTGCTCTCTACTTCTTTGATGATATCCATTGACTATGCGGCGTATGGGTGCCAGCCCGGCTCTTCTTGCAGCAGGAATACCTGAAAGTACTGATGTCGCAGATCAGTGCACAAAAGAGGT
>VXPI01000254.1 GCA_009839585.1 Gammaproteobacteria bacterium | reverse complement strand
CCAACCAGTGAAATCAGGAAAAACGGAATAATCGCCATACCCAGGGTTCCTGATTCAATAGTAAAGAGTTTATAGGGTATTGGAGTCAACCCTGAAAGAAAAAGTAGCCAGACACCATATTCCCTGTACCAAATCTGCATGGATTCGAACTGCTGTTGCAAACCATAGAACTCCAGAACATGAATGCCAACTTGTTCGAATACAAAATAACCGACCAAATAGCCAAACAATCCACCAAGGGATGAGGTTATGGTACAAACAAGTGCCAGCCGCCAGGCTTGACGCCGCTCTGCCAGCACCATGGGTGCCAACATAAATGAGGTTGGTACTGGAAAGAACGAAGATTCAATAAAACTGACGCCACCCAGATACCATACTGCTTTTGGATGTCTTGACCACTTGAGAGTAGTAACATACAGCGGGCCGAACAATTTCATCGTTCACGCCCTGCCCTGTCGCATCGGCACAAACCGAACGGCGAGATGAGTTGTTTCATGAAAGCCGGTGAGCGTTCGGGTTACAACCCTTAAGGTTTGCTCGGCATCACCAACCGGTATGACCAGCCGCCCCCCACGCGCAAGTTGCCTGAGCAGGGCCTGAGGAATTTCACGGGGGGCTGCCGTAACAATAATCCCGTCATACGGCTGATAGGTTGTCCAGCCCTGAAAGCCGTCCCCACTCATGAATTTGATGTTGTTGTATCCAAGCTGCTTGAGTAGTCGACGAGCGTCAAGCTGCAATTCGCGAATCCTTTCAATCGAATAAACCTGCCTTGCAAATTTTGACAGGATTGCACTCTGATAGCCGCAGCCTGTGCCAATTTCCAGGACCGTGTCCAGACAATCCCGGTCACCAAGCAGTAACTCGGTCATCAGGGCCACAATATAAGGTTGGGAAATGGTCTGGTCATTGCCAATTGGAAGTGGAGTATTGTCGTAAGCATTGTGCTCCAACCCCTCGCTAATAAACAAATGGCGTGGCGTGTTCAGCATGACTTCAAGCACCCTTTCATTGCCAATACCCTCTCTCCTCAGACGGTCAATCAATCGCTTTCGTGTTCGCATTGAAGTCATTCCGATGCCCTGGACACGTTGCTCGGAAATTTCTCTGGTATGTTTCATGATGGATTTCGAAGCAATCCTGCTAACGGATATGGGTGCTTGTATTCATTTTTCAGTGGATCCAGAATGCCGTGGTCAGCCGTATCGGGGGGTATCGGTCGCTGTTGGGGAATAGCAAAAAATCCCTGCCTGTCCATTGTCTCTTGAAGCTGCGGCATCGCTAATCCGATAGATGCCATGTCCATTCTAATCCATCTCCAGCCGGTTGCGTTGTTTTACCAAGTACGAGACCCCGGGGGTTGTTCATGCGCATTATTCAAAGTACCGGAATGAGGACATGATTTCAAGCATATAATGTGGCAGTCATGAGCGGGAAGATTGCGCGTACTACCTTGGGAGGTTTACGACCTTGCCATCAGCTACCGGTTTGGCAAAGATTCCGGGTAGGCAGCAAAGGATCATGGTAGGTTGCCAACCAACCACTGAATGATCGAACGCGGGGATTGGCCAATTCTCTTGCTTCAGTGAATGGTTGGACATGATATATCCGTAAAAGCCGCTCATCTTCAAGACGGGTGGAGAAAACCCCACGAAGTGACAGCGCAAACTAGATACATGCTACGACCCGCTTGTCCCGATTGAAGATCGAAATAACCCCGGATTTGTGGAATCAGAGTTTTTCATGAAGTTCTTCAAAACTGTTGCTGATGGCCTCTTCAAAGAAATCGACATCGGCCATCTGTATGCACAGCGGCGGGCAAATGCGCAGAACATTCTTGTGGGCTCCGGACTTGCTTGCAACAAGCCCATATTTGCGTGTTAACTGAAACAGTGCATGCATTTCTTCAATAGCCGGCTCCCGTGTTCCCCTGTTCTTGACCAATTCCGCAGCCATCATAAGACCTCGACCACGGATATCTCCAATGATTTCATAGCGATCATACATCCTGCGTAGGACCTCAAGCATAGAGGCGCCCACAACCCGGGCATTGTCAATCAGCCTGCATTGATCTATGACTTGCAACACTGCACGGCCAGCGGAACAAGAAACAGGATTTGCACCATAGGTATTGAAGTAGAACTTGTGAGACATTGATTCGGCTATTTCGCGTTTTGCAACCACCGCTCCCAGGGGGTATCCGTTGCCTATGCCTTTTGCAAGCACAATCACATCCGGTACGATGTCATGCGAACTGAATGCCCAATAGTCTTCACCGGTACGGCCGAATCCAGACTGCACCTCGTCAATAATCAAGAGACCTCCAGATGATCTAACCTGGTCTGCTGCTCCCGATAGGTAACCATGGGGCAATGGTACGATGCCACCATAGCCCTGTACGGGTTCAATGATCATGCCTGCCAGTTTCCCGCTAGTTCCGCAGTTTATGGTGCGTTCCAGATCTCTCAGGTACGGCGCAACGCTCGCCCCATGGATACCGCGATACTGGTCGGGATTGGAGGTAAACTGGATGCCGCCCAATAAGGGAATATTATGACGAAAACTACTGATTCCAGTTACTGACTGGGCACCGAAGGTCGCCCCATGATAACTATTGGTGAGGGAAATGATATCGGTATTCCGGGTATATGATCGAGCAAGCAGCAGGGCAAAGTCAATCGCCTCGGCACCGCTGTTCATGAAATGTACTACCCATTCTTCCCCTGACGGAAACTTATGCGTCAATTCCTCCGCAAAATGTGCTGGAACCGGATGAAAAAACATGGTAGTACAATGCTGGATTAGCTCGACTTGATGCTTGACCGCTTCCGTAACAGCCGGATTGTTATAGCCGATGCTGACGCACAGGTTCTGACTGAGACAGTCAAGATATTGCCTGCCTTGCTCATCCCATAAATACTGGTCCTGCCCCTTCTTGAATATAAGCGGAGTGTTGTAGGGGACAAACGCACGCTGAGAAGCGGCATAGTAGGTTTCACGCCGCGCAACGATTGAATCCCTGTCCCAATCTACCTCTGGAGAATAGGCTTGAGGGTCTGCCTTGATCATTTTCGAAATAACTGTGTGTTTACCGATCATGGTTTCTCCTCAAGTCTGCGTCTGCATTGTTGGTTGCAGCATGAATGTCATAATCCATTTCACAAGGCACAGTCCAATGTGCATCCCAATCCGTCATATCGCTCAAGCGTCAGAACCTATTGCATTGGAAAGACAGCCATTGATATAGGCATCGCAGTGATTGCAAGCCATTTCCGGGGTCAGTCCATCTTTGCCTGTTGCCAGACTATTCCATAATCCATCATCAAGAATGTAAAGTCCAGTAGCGGCAGATTTGGCATCAACCCTGGTGCCGAGGTCTTTAGCCACTTCGTCGAACAGGGGGGCAACCAGTGCCTGGGTATCGCGGCCAGCCGTTCGAATCGGCTCTGCATAGGCAGTATTGTATCGACTTGCATTGGTGAACGCCTGCCAGGCTGCCGCAATGTGCCAGTCGTAAAGGGGTGGCTCGAAACTGGCATGCGAAATTTTTCTCAGCTTTTCTCTGGCCGACCAGTCAGGATGCCGGGCAATTCCCTGCTTAATTGCCAGTGCCTGCTGGAACCAGTACGACAATGCCGACAATAACAGGTCTTCCTTGCTGTCAAAATAATGTCCGAGAAGCCCGCGTGAAGCACCGGCCTGTGCACAGATGCGATCTACCGTAGCACCTGAAATATCGTGTTTAGCCACTGAAATAATAGCGGCTACAAGCAGGCTGGCCCGTCTGAACCTTTGATTTTCCGACTGGGTTCTGCGGGGAGATATATTCCCGAAATCGGCCAACAACTCTATTGAGTCCGATGCTTCTATCTCGACATTATGCACTTTGGTTCAAAATATTGGACAGTCATCATAATTATGGTTAGTATACAATAAAATCCTTAACCAGAAACTGCTCCAAGGATCTTCATGCC
>VXPI01000250.1 GCA_009839585.1 Gammaproteobacteria bacterium | reverse complement strand
TTGCCAATGAGTTCAAAATTTATATAATTGCGCATATAAAAGATATAATATACATTTATATGCGCATATAAATGTATTAAAATTGCATTAATTAGGTAAGAAAATATACTTTCTTACTTGAACTTTTGGCGGGGTCAAGCATGAAGCGTACTATGTTACAGTCATTAATTGCTTGGAAAAACAGGAATAAGCGCAAACCCATACTCATCGATGGTGCGCGACAAACAGGAAAGACATACCTTCTGCAAAACCTCTTTGGCAAAGAGTTTACCAATACCTTACGTCTCGACTTCTTGGAAAATCCGGAATTCAAGGAAGTCTTTGATGGCTCCCTGGTGCCACATGATATCTTGATGAATATTGAGCTCATGACCGGCCAGCGATTTCATCCAGAGACAGATTTGTTGATTCTTGATGAAATCGGTGAATGCGAGCGTGCCGCTACATCGCTAAAGTATTTCGCCGAGAAAACCCCCACCTATTTTGTGGCTGCCAGTGGCTCTAATGTAGGGTTGCTAAACACTTTTCCTGTTGGAAAGGTCGAACAACATGATTTGCGTCCAATGACGTATCAGGAATTTCTCTACGCCTCGGAAGAATCGGCACTGATCAATGCCTTTGAAGCGCAGGTCCATTCATCTGTGGCACATACCAAGCTTCTAGATAAGCTCACTGACTATTATTTTACCGGTGGAATGCCGGAAGCGGTTGCAACCTGGTATCGATACAAAAGTACCAGTATCCTGGAAGGCGTAGAAAAAGTCCGTGAAATTCATTCGAACCTGTTGGAGGGTTATCTCAGGGATTTTGGCAAGTATTCCGGCAAAGTCGATGCACTTCTGATCGAGTCCGTTTTTACCAGCATCCCGGCACAGCTTTCTGCCGTGATGGACCAATCCGTAAAACGCTTCAAATTCAAGAATATCCATAAACGTAAATCACGCTATAGCGATTTCGAAAATGCGATACGCTGGCTAATCTGTTGCCGTCTTGCCCTCGCCAACTTTCCAATTGAAGGAATGCCCAGAACACCTCTTGCAGCCTACAAAAAAAAGAATATGGTTAAACTCTTCCTGTTCGATGTGGGGTTGCTGAATCATATGCTTGGTACCGGATACAGAGAGATCAAACAGAAGATACATGAATACAAGGGCTATATTGCGGAAAACTTTGTCCAGCAGGAGCTCTCCGCTATCGGTCTTGACCCTGGCTACTCCTGGCATGATGCCCGTGCAGAGGTCGAGTTTATTGTCGCCAATGATAAAGGAGAGATTGTGCCAATAGAAGTTAAGAGCGGAAAACGTACCCGAGCCAAATCCCTGCAATCCTACATGGACAAATGTGCCCCCAAAAAGACGTTCAAACTCACCGGGACGCAAGGATCTTCAGCATTAGCGCAAACGAATGTCGTGATGCCATTATATTATGCGATGCATGTTCCGCAGAGGTGGTGAGGTGGCAGAATCAGAAACATGTCCATGATTGATACCAATTTTAGACTACAGTTCTGAACATTCGGTGAAAAGTCTGCATCGTTAACCAGGCACCAGTGAACTGTGGTACATAAGCCCAAAGTTAGACAATGAGCATTCACTCGGAATTCATTATCAACAATTTCAAGCTTCAGTGCGGGGTGGTTTTTCCTCGCTTGATGCTGGCCTACAAGACCTATGGACAGTTGAATCAAAATCGGGACAATGCAGTAGTATTGCCAACTTTCTATACAGGTAGCCATCAACGAAATGAAGGTTATTTTGGGAGAGGCAGAGCGGTCGATCCTGCTCGGCATTTCATCATCTCCATCAATCTACTCGGTAATGGTATTTCAACATCCCCCAGTAATACGGAAAATCCATTCGGTGGGCCGCATTTTCCTGTAGTGACCCTGTATGACAATATTCGAGCGCAACATGCCTTACTGACCGGGCATCTGGGAGTCCAGAGCATTGCCCTGGTTACAGGATGGTCGATGGCAGGCTGTCAATCCTATCAGTGGGCCGCCCAGTATCCAGATCTGGTGAGAGCCATTGTTCCCTATTGTGCATCCGCGAAAACTTCGGTGCACAACTGGGTCTTTCTAGAGGGTGTCAAAGCCGCTCTCAAGGCAGACTGCAAGTTCGACAAGGGAAATTATCAAAGTCCTCCGGAATCAGGCCTCAAGGCGTTTGGCCGGGTTTATGCCGGATGGGCCTATTCCCAGACATTTTTTCGTGAAAGGATGTATCGGACACTTGGCTTTGATTCAGCGGAGGCATTGTTGTTGGACTGGGAGCAGGATCATCTGAACTGGGATGCCAATGATCTTCTAGCCAAGCTGGATACCTGGCAACGAAGCGATATCAGTGATAATGATCTCTACAACAAGGATTGGGAGAAGGCGCTTGCCTCAATCAGAGCCAAAACAATTATCCTCTCGTGTAGTGATGACTTGTATTTCAGGCCGGAAGACAACGAATTAGAGGTCGTCCATATAAAGGGAGGGCGGCATGAGTGCTATTCATCTCCATGGGGGCATTGTGTTGCTTCGGGAGACAATGACCCCAGATTTCACAAATTGCTGGACCGGTGTATTCGTGAAGCCATGAACTGACAAAATCATGTATTTGCAGCTTTCCCTTCTTCATTTATTCCTTATGAGGATGCCCCTTTCAGGGCTTGCGTTTTGTTGCCATTGCATGTCTCCGAAAGACAAGCCTAGATGGTCTGGAAAGTTCTATATGGACATTTGCCTTGACCAGTCATATAATGTGTCCATATGATTCTGAAGCAGAGTATGAAAACAATCGGTGCAGCCAGGTTCAAGGAACAATGCCTAGCATTGCTTGACAGTCTCGATGAGGATGGCTTGGTTGTCACCAAGCGTGGCAAGCCCGTGGCACGCCTGCTCCCTTACGGCCATCAGCATGGTGAGTTGATTGGCAGTCTACGCCATAAAGTGAAAATCGAAGGTAGCATACTATCAACAAATGTTGACTGGGATGCTGAATCTTGATACCCATGTACTGATTTTTGCCGTCAACGGCGATCTGCGTCCGGCAGAAAGGAAATTGTTGTCGAGCAACAGGTGGTCGGCTTCATCCATTGTGTTGTGGGAACTTGCCAAGCTAGTCCAACTCGGCCGGATAGGCATGAACCTTGATGACCGTGAGGTTAAGCATGTACTGGCCCGCCTTCACATCTGGCCCATCGACCTGGAAATTGCCAGGACCTCTATTAGCCTTGATTTCAGGGGGGATCCGGCGGATGAAATCATCGCCGCGACAAGCATCGTGCATGATATCCCCCTTCTTACCCGCGACCGTACAATTCGCCGGTCGCGCCTCGTCCCACTGGCAATTGCGGCCAGATAACACACGAAAAGCGAACGAAGCCTTGTCAAATCGTGTTCTCAATATGCTGAATGACTGTTGGAATTTCCTGAATTTCACCCGTCTGGCAACGTAATTTGGCTTGCATTCAGCATCACAACAACTCTGATGGCGATATGGCATCGGCATTCTTGTAAAGCATACGGGTTGGATACTTCAACGAAGCATTCGTGGCTTTATAACCTATGTTATTGATGGTCAGACCTGAGCCTAATGGGTACCCATCCCAAGATGAGTACGAAATATCGTGATTGGCAGGCAAATGAGTTCTCATGACAGAAAATGTGCGACAAGCTTGCATAATCAATCAGGTATGCATAATGGATTGTCAAAATACAGGGCCGCTTTTTGCCTTACAGAATGCTCAAAAAGAGCAATAGATTACTGACCGGGGTCACCTCATGCGCCTATCTTGGAACGAAATCCGGGTACGTGCCGCCGCCTTTGCCAGGATTGGCGAGATGCGTCCTATGAGAAGGGAGAGACGCAGAGCTTTTATAATGATTTCTTGTAACTACTCGCCCCTGCCGAGTGGTCAGGCAGGGGGCGAGTAGTTACGTCCAATCTCAATATTCAGGTATAGAAGGATTTGGTTCCATGGTTATCATAGCCATTTTGTTTCAGC
>VXPI01000082.1 GCA_009839585.1 Gammaproteobacteria bacterium | reverse complement strand
AGAACCATTACCTACCACTGGGTTGGTGGCCGTCTCGACAGAGTCACGGTTGAACGTCCGGGCGGACTTCGGGAGGTCTATCAGAACAATGACTCCAGAAACAATCTCTGGAACGCCGATGAAACCGAGCTGGGGCATTTGCAGAACGTCAGGCAGTGGAGATTCGGATCCTGGTAGTCCGAGCAGGCAATGGAGACTTATAAAGGATTGTTGGCAACCTGAACTTGGGAACAGCATGGCGTGGGTTTTCTATCGTGGAGGTCCACGCATGTCTCGAAAATTGATCTTCATGCCTCCACTCAACCATTTTTCATGAGTCCCCCGGTTTCCGCTCAAAGCAACGAGACTTTCCATGACACAAGCAATTGTTATTCCCGAGACCGGTAGCCCAGATGTCCTGGCACTTGAAGAAAAAACCGCTCCGGTTCCGGCCGCCGGCAAGGTTCTGGTCCGCAATCATGCAGGGGCCGTCAACTTTATCGATACGCTCATTCGTCGCGGCGAAATACCCGAAGGCATGATGCCCGAGTTGCCGCACATACCCGGTGTTGAAGGTGCGGGGGGTTGTTGAGGCAATCGGCGACGGTGTTGATGGTTTTTCCGTTGGTGACCGTGTCGCCCGGATGGGTGCGATCGGTGCCGGCGGCTATGGCTCTCATTCATTGATCGGCGCACCCTACGTGACTCACATTGCCGACAAAATCGATTTCAATACCGCCGCATCGGTCCCCCGTAAACGCGATGACGGCCTATCATATGCTGGGGAGCGACGGCGGGCAAATCGGTTCTGGTACACGCCGCTGCTGGAGGTGTCGGAACAATGATTCAGCACATCGCCAAACATCTGATGATGAACGTTATCGCTTCAGCCAGCACCAACAATCTGAACTATGCCAAAGCCCAAGGGCAGATCATGTGATAGATTATCGGAAGGAAGACGTGGCTACACGGGTCAAGGAGATTACAGGGGGCGTGGAGTCGACCTGACGCTCAACCCGATTTCGGGCGAGATGCTGAAATCCGATCTCGACGCACTGGCACCACTGGGTACTGCCGTTCTTCTCGGTTTCCTCTCAGGGCCGCAGGCTGGCATATTTGGCGAAGATCTTGCTGCACATTTCCAGAAGTCCGTTGCTGTACGTGTCAGCGATATCTATACCTATTTCATTAACCGCCCGGACGAGTTCAGCGCAGATCTGGGAAAGGTGTTCCAACTGAAAGGTGTTCCAACTGCTGATCGATGGGGTCTTGCGCCCTCAGGTCACCACGTTTCCCCTGTCAGACGCATTTGATGCCCATCGCTGGCCGGAAGCCGGAGAAACCACTGGCAAGCTGGTTCTGATCATCGACTGATGAGCATCGGCAATGTCCAAAACTGTCAGGGTAACCGGAACCAACCAGGAACCGGGGCTTGCCCTGGTCAAAACCGTGACGCGAATGTCAGGTATTGTTGACAAGACACCCGAACAGTTCCCGGCATGTCGACCTATGCTGAATTCGGTGTCTCATGTTCCTCAATGAATCGTTGGGCTGACAGGTCCAGCAAGGGAATTGACACCGTAAACTCCACACCCCTCTTGTCTACCCGATTGTTTGCACGGTGTCTACCGCCGTGATATTCACAAATCACTTTTACAACATACAGGCCCAGGCCAAGATGCGGTTTTCGGGCATCATGGTTGGAACCGGATACCATTGGTTCAAATAGCCTGTCCAGAATATCTTCCTGCAACTCTGGGCCCTCATTCAATACTGATATTTCAGCATAATGGCGGTTTTTTCTCGATCGGACAATGATCAGCGTGCCCGGGGTGCTGTGTTCCGTGGCATTATCAATCAGCTTATCCAGCATTTGGGCAAGATACTCAGGGCTGCCGTCGATGAACAAGTCAGGACTCTGGTTATCCATCCTGAATTCGTGATTGCTGTAGGCATATTGATTGCCAGCAACAAAATCGGAAATTAATTGTGACAGGTTGATTGGCTCTTTTTCCTCATCTTGCAAAGCTTCTTCCAGACTCGCCGCTTCAGTCAGGCTGGAAAGCAGCGATTTCAGTCTGTGGATGCCATAAGTCGCTCGCTGCATATGACGGTTATTCCTGGTCTGCGGTATGTCATCTTCCAGCATTTCCAGCGAGGAACTGACTACTCCCAGCGGATTATTCATCTCATGGGCAAGTGTATCGGGCAACTCTTCAAGATAGCGTGTGTATCCCGATAAGCGGGACAGCATGCCTGAAAAACTTCGATTTAGTGCTCCAAGCTCATCGTTTGAAGGATCCTGTTTTGGGATATGTTCCATGCGTACACGCCCTTCCGGTGTAATGGCCTGTTCCGTGATATTGTGCAGTTTTCGGATTCGCATGGTCAGTCGCCAGGCAAAAATAACGAGAACTACCAGCACGGAGAAAAAAGCCAGAACTGTGACCACCGACAGGGATCGGACAAACTGGTAATGCAGGGAGGATGCCTCAGTACTGCTTTGCTCAACCAGTACAGCTCCGATGATTTCCCCGCCTGCAAAAATGGGATGGCCTGCGACAATGATCTCGGCTTTGTTATCCAGAGACATCCGGATATCGGCCCGTGGATTGCCGGTTTCGATAATGCTGACCACAATCTGATCCGGCCGGTCGACCGAAGACGGAGAGTAATCCTTGAACTGAAGTGGCGGTTCTGGAAAAATCTTGTCTACGAAGTCCAGAAGCATTCGAATCGGAATGAACTGGGCCTGGACAGGTTCGGTATTGGTTTCGATATCGGAAAAGCCGGGCTCAGGTGGATTCCACAGATTGCCAACTACCGAGCGGACTTGTCGTTGCCGATCAAGAACCCAGATTCTTGAGCGTAGCGGACCCAGTCCTTCCAGGACTTTGGTTAGCCCCGGAGAACGGACAATAACCTGGGTTGGTTCTTCTCCGGACTCTCTTGGCGAGGTAGTGATAATCTGTCTGACTTCTCGAGTCTCTGGATTATCCACATCGACCACCGAGAAACCGATCTTTGATCGATAGCCGATGATGCTCCTGGGGATTCGTAATTCAATGACGTAACCCCAATCGGTTTCGGCAAGTTCGCCCTGGACTTCAGCAACATTTTCACCGGTAAGAGGCAACTCCCACTGATCATCCATCAGGAATGCACTCATTCTTCCCGGTTCGTTGGAGAGCAGCAGATAGCGCTCCAGACTTCCATTTCCCCGTTCCAGCAGAATGTGAATCTGGTCGCTGGAATTCAGGGTAACCCTGGTCGGATCACGGAAAACACGCTCCGAATCATTGACTTCAAAGAGGCCATACAGATAGGTATCGTTATAGCCGATGATATTCTTGATCGAGAAGGAATTGAGGTCGTAATCCAGATCACAGAACTGCGGGTCTTCACCAGTGAAGTAGTTTGAAAGGATTTGCATGGATTCCCAGTCCCCGGTGTCACCATTCAACTGGATGGCGCCTTCGATGCGCTGGGTATAAAGCGCGCCTTGCTTGCCCAGTACCTCCGGTACTGCCGTGTTCTGTCTGAAAAATTCAGACTGGTCATTTAGGATTGTGGCAATTCCCTTGGCAGTGGTTAGTAGCGCCTCTTTCTGGCCGCGCCATAGAAATCGATCCATCTCCCTGATATAGAAATTGCTCATCGCGATAGGAATTGCTATCAGGATAATACCGATCACGATCAGCTTTAGTCGAATACTGGTGTTTTTCCAGAACATGGCTTTTTCATCGACCGGTTTAACGATAGAGCCAGAATAATCGACAATCCATTGGACAAACCCTGTTTACGGTGTAATCCCTCCGTCATCTCTATTGCATGAACTGCCTCAAGATCACGGAAGCAGCAAGGAACATGGGTGATTGGCTAGTGGTGCCACCGATAACCTACCCCAAACACTGTCTGGATCATTGAGAATGATGGATCAACTTCCTTGAATTTTTTGCGGATTCTTCGTACATACCCATTGATTGTGTTGCGCTCCACGAAATGCTGACGGGTGGTTTGAATCAGGACTTCGTAT
>VXPI01000309.1 GCA_009839585.1 Gammaproteobacteria bacterium | reverse complement strand
TATTTAATTGCCGGGTTTTTTATCATTAACAACTATACGTTTCACGAACTTTGGGATCAGAATCTGGCATAAATCAATAGACGGACCGAAGCATCTAATCGATTTCACGATATTCTCCGTCGATCACGCGTGAATTACGGTTTGTCTGGTCCGTTTGGTTTCGTGTCTCCTCGCTATTCGAGATTGAAACAGCATGAAACAAGCGAAAGATGATCCACCTTCTGAGCGATGGGGTAAGGCAGATAAAGCCCACAACATCGGTAACAAAGCCCGGCGTCAATAACAGGGCACCAGCGAGAAACAAGGCAAAACCTTCCATAATTTCAAGACCCGGTACTGTTCGACTGTCGAGCCGTTCCCGAATTCGGTTTACTGTAATTATTCCCTGAGCCTTGACCAGTGTAATTCCAATCAGTGCAGTCAGTACAACCAGCAAAATTGTCATGGGAGATCCAATTACAGATCCGATCTGTATCAGAAAATAAATCTCCACAAGCGGGACAATCAAAAATAATAGAAACAGGATTTTCATTAGATATTCCGAAAGCCGGGCAAAAGGCAGGCTATTGCGTGAATAAACGGTATCTCGATGCGTATATTTTAATTCGATTCCTTTATGGATATGCTTTGCAGGTATTCGATTTACGGTCGTTTGACCACGCTTAATCGATATTTGACATTTGAAACGCTTATCATTTCCGATAATGAGCATGTACAGTTCATTTTACCGTTGATGGTTGGCAAGTCTGCGGATGAAAATCGCAGTTTGCATCATCTTGACCAATGAGCAAATACAGCAGGCTTGATATTGACTCACAATTTCCCATTGCAGGACATTCGAAACTCATGGCAAAACCAAATATTCTGTTGATCCAGGCAGATCAGCTCATGGCCATAGCACTCCGTGCATATGGGAACCCAGCCTGTCATACACCCAGCCTTGATCGATTGGTTAGAAAATCTATCCTGTTCGAAAACGCTTACTGCAACTTTCCATTGTGTGCGCCATCAAGAGCCTCAATGGCTACTGGCCAACTTTCCTCCCGAATCGGTGTTTATGACAATGCCGCTGAGCTACCCGCATCCGTACCAACCTATGCCCACTACCTCCGCGATTCCGGTTATCAGACAACGCTATCAGGAAAAATACATTTCATCGGGCCTGATCAATACCATGGGTTCGAGGAAAGGTTGACACCTGACATCTATCCTGCGGATTTTTCGTGGGTGCCGAAATGGGGCGACGAAGGAGAGCGAGATACCAACGACGCCCGCAGTATCTTGATATCCGGAATTTGTGAGGATTCCATACAAATCCAGTTCGATGAGATGGTTACAAGAGAGACGATCCAGTATCTTGAAAACCTTGGCCGTCTCAAGAATCCCGACCCCTTCTTTCTTCAGGTGTCTTTCACTCACCCTCATGAACCCTATCTATGCCAAAAAGAACACTGGGATATTTATGAGAAAAGAGAAATCCCTCCACCTTCAGTCGCAGCACTTAGCCCTGACCAGCATGATCCGCATTCGCGCCGCCTGCTGGCAGATTTTTCGATGCTGGACACGGTGTTTAGGGATACGGACATCGCCCGTGCAAGGCGCGCTTATTTTGGTTCGATCAGCTTCCTTGATGAAAAAATCGGGAAGATCCTGAAGACCTTGTCCGATATCAACATGACTCGGGATACTGTGGTGATTTTTACATCCGACCACGGAGATATGCTCGGCGAGAAAGGTTTGTGGTTCAAGAAACACTTTTTTGAATCATCCTTGCGAGTGCCCATGTTTATATCCATTCCCGGTCAATCCGCCAGGACAGCAACAACCACCGTCTCACTTGTCGACCTTCTGCCAACACTCATGGGTCTTGCTGAAGGCATTGGCTGGTCAAGTGATATTGAACAGCTCGAGGGCACTGACCTCCTTGAAGTGATCAACGGATATGCTCAACTGGACAGGCCTCTTTATGCAGAGTATTTGGCAGAAAGTACTACCTCACCGATGTTCATGATTTTGCGAAAGCCCTACAAGTTCATCTGGTCTAATGACGATCCCTGCCTGTTGTACCATCTGGATAACGACCCTGGAGAACTGATCAATCTTGCGCATGATCCGCAGCATACAGGTATGGTGAATGCGTTTGTTGATGAAGTTAAGAAAAAATGGGATTGTTCACGACTCACAAGACAAGTCATCGAGAGCCAGCGTCGCCGTCATAAGATTCTCAACGCACAAGCCAATGGTGGCAAACTCCGCTGGAATCATGGCGAAGATGCCGGCGAGCAAGTGCTGTGGTACCGGGGAGAAGGAGGCTATAACGACTGGGCATTCCCGGCAGATATCACTACATGATCAAGCTCGATGCAGTGCAGGTCCGATCTATTTTTCAAGTAGCCTTGGCATCATTTCGACCAGATTACAGGGCCGGGTCCGATAATCCAGTTGGTGAGAAATTAACTTTTCCCATGCAAGTTTGACAGCACCAGGCGACCCCGGAAGAACAAAAATATAGGTTCCGTTTGCAACCCCCGCGATCGCTCGAGACTGGAGTGTCGATGTGCCAATCTGTTCATACGATAAATCACGAAACATTTCTCCGAACCCGTCCAGTACTTTATCCAGCAATGGATTGACTGCTTCTGGAGAGCCATCCCGCCCACTCACTCCGGTTCCACCAGATGTAATGATCACCTGAATGCCGGGATTTGCGATCCATGCAGATACTACGGCACGAATTTGGTAAATATCGTCCTTGACGATGGCTTTTTCATGTAGATTGTGCCCTGCTGCAGTCAATCGACTCACGATCACAGAGCCCGAACGATCATCATCTTCCGTCCGCGTATCCGAGATAGTCAATACTGCTATGCTGGTCGCAATAAACTCGCGTTCACTCATCTTCCTGTTTTTGTCCAATTCACCATTATTGAAAGTTGCTATACTACCAGAAGCCGTTCACACCCTGGTATTTCATGACCATATCTGTCAAAATTTTCGCCAGCCTCCGAGAGGATCTGGGAATTGATGGTGCCAGTATACGTCCATCTGACAACATGACCACATTGGACGTCTGGAAACGCTTAACCGATAAAAAGCCACCGGATAATCTGCTTTGTGCCGTCAATCACCAGTATGTGGGGTTCGACAGCGCTGTCCGGGACGGCGATGAGGTTGCCTTCTTCCCGCCGGTCAATGGGGGCTAGCCATGCACATCAAGATTTGTCCGGAAGCATTTAACCCCTGGTCTGAAGTTGCGGATTATCCCACCCACTCGAAAATGAAGCCAGGCAGTTACGGAGCATGTTCAGTGTTTGTTGGATTCATGCGCGACTTCAACCTGGGCGATAAAGTGCGATGCATGGAACTTGAGCACTATCATGGCATGACCGAAAAATTACTGACGGAACATGCCGAAAAAGTCAATCAACAATACGATCTCGCCGAATTATTGATCATGCATCGAGTCGGCATGATCTATCCACAGGATCCGATTGTATTGGTCGCAGCCTGGTCGGCACACCGGGCTGAAGCCTTTGACGGGTGTCGTGACATGATGGAATACCTCAAGGCGAAGGCTACATTCTGGAAAAGGGAAAGCCTTGAAGACTCCGAAGACCAGCGATGGGTCGATAACCGGAAAGCGATGTCGTAGGGGTGCGAACTCGAACCCCATTCGCTACTTCCCTATTCATATTCCAGAGCCAGGTACGGTTTCACTAATTCGTAGAGTTCGTCGTAAGTAAGAATACCAAGCCTACTGTCTACCTGAACGCCCTGTTTATTGAATATCGCTGTATAGGGCAATGCTCCATGGCTCGCGTTACCGTGTGCATCCAGCAGTTCATTACCACCAGTAATTGCAACCAGAGACGGGTAATTCATGCCTACCTGAGCCGCAAATGACCGGGCTGAATCCAGAAGATCATGGGCAATTCCCAGAACCTGAACATCGGCTTCGGACATCTGGGATTGAAAGGTAACCAGCATGGGGATTTCCTCGCGGCAGGGCGGACACCAGGT
>VXPI01000031.1:2216-4025 GCA_009839585.1 Gammaproteobacteria bacterium | reverse complement strand
ACCCGGGCAATCCCTTAAGTTAACACGCCTTGTGACATTAAGTTAATGACATTGGCCTGCCGCCATGAAAACTGTACCTCACTGTCTATCCTGAATGGATCGGTAAAATAATCCAGTGTTGCACCCAGTTTATCCATGGCAAGTAGCAATTCGTCAGCACTCAATTGACGTATTCCTGTCTCTATTGCAGAAACAGTCTGCCTGTTATTAAATCCAAGCAGGCACGACAACTCCTTCTGAGAGAGTCCATGCTCCTTTCTCAGCGCTCTAATACGTGTGCCTATAATTTTCTCTGTCACTGTATGCCTATAATTCTTGCATTATTAATATTGCAAGAATTATAGGCGATTCATGATTTGCATGAAAGGTTTTTTGCGCAGGGCAGCTTCTTGACCAAAAGTGCCAGAACGTACGGAAGCAATGAGGTGCTTACTTACTGGTGGATGGCCGATGTGCCTGGCCTGTCATGCCCTGGAGGGCGGGTTTACCGGCAATTTCCTCAAATAATCCCCAAAGGACGGAATGGGAATTTCATAATGCTTGGGAAGTTTGCTTGTCTCTGCCAGTACACCGGCGTGCAAGGCATCAATCAGAAAATCATCTGTGGATTGCTGCTTTTTGCTTCGCGCGAATTGTGTCAGGTCATCTATCTCATCCCAGCTTAAAACTCCATTTCTGTCTCGAGCTTCCTGTGCCAGCTGCTTGTAAATCCAAGGATGTCCTGAGCAGGCATCAAGCCGATGGGTGTAGTACTCCTCTTTCAATTCCTTGCCAAGCTGAACTGTCCGCAATAATAATTCTTCATTGACACTTCCGCCATGATCGCTAATAACCTGACCGGCGGCGACAGAAACATTGTTAATATGCTGAGGCCATCCCTGAGACAGCCCAACCAAAGCATCCACCCAGGCTGCTTGACTCGGCCCCTTGAAGTCATAGGCCTCAAATACGCTTTGTATCGCATTCGCCGCATCCTCATGCGAGAGGCTCCCCAATGTCACCACCCTCTTTCTGGGAAGCCTTGACAAACCACACTGTTCAAGTACGCGCCTGGTATCGCTCAGGCCAAAGAAAGCCGCCACTAGAGGAATACCTCCGGGATTCTTATGCAGACAATTGATAACACTTGTAGAGTCACCTATTGGCATGTTCTGGGCTTCGTCTACAAAAATCACCAGACGTATTTTTTCGAAAAGAGGAGCCGCGTCGCGAAATACCAGCTCGGCAGGGATATTTTCCTGATTCGGTGTAACTTTCGACTTTCCGTGTATCGTCACACCCATTCCTCCGGCACTCACCGTATAGGCACGTCCAGACAGGTCGGACAATAGTTTCTGACCGATGCCCATTAGTTTCTCCATGCCCCTGGAAACCCGCCCAGGAAATTTTGCTGATAATCTTTCCCGCTCCCGACTGGCTTCCTCAATCATGATTCTGACAACACCGGTTGCTGAATTGAGTGTGCCTGCTTCAACGGACACTGCCACCCATGGATCTTCGGGAGTCGAATGCAGTCGCACCGCTTCCATGCATTCTCCCATCAATGCCGTCTTGCCTGCCCCCGGCGCACCCTGAAAAACCATCGTACCGCCACGGATATGCCCCTCTCCAAGACTTGAAACCGCATCACGAAAAACCTTGTATTCTGAATCTCGCCCGCGGAAAAAGGGTTCCCTGCCGACTTCAGCGCGGTCGGTAAGCTTCAGCCATTCCTTCAATGGCAATGGCTCAACAGGCAACGGTTTTGGGAAAGGAATCTCATTCATGAGGATAAACATGCGTTAGTTGAGAAACTGGACTCTTGATTAA
>VXPI01000031.1:0-2116 GCA_009839585.1 Gammaproteobacteria bacterium | reverse complement strand
GAGAAACTGGACTCTTGATTAACGAAAATCTTGAGCGCATTCTTTGAAATATTCTATATTCGACCATAGTCTCCCCTCAATTTTACTGCATATGGAAAATTGCCTGACAACCCCTATCGACAATCAGACAAAGGCTGTAAAGACTACCTGACAAAATTCACCAGCATCTCGCCGCTTTCCATTCGGCCATGGCCTTTCGCCCTTGCTACGGTTGCAGTGACTGCACAGCAGTTGCAGGTTATCCGGGTGATCCGTACCGTGCCTAGCCTTTGGCAAGATATGGTCTACCTCGAAAAACTTGAAGGGGTGGGCCTCGCCACAACCGGGGCATTTTCCCTCCTGCTCCCCGAACAGGCGATGGGCATGTGTACGATAGTTGGGCAGTTTGCCCAGGTCGCTTCTCTGCGGTGGTTCGTCCAGTGTAGTGGCTCCCTTGAAGATTGCCCCCCGATCCTCCCTGATCCTCTCGTCAACCAGTTTGATCGTAACGGACGACAGGTCGACTCCGGCCCATTGCCGATCAAGACGATCCGCCGCAACCAGGGTTGTAGCACAACCGCAAAACGGATCAAGAACCATATCGCCGGGTTTGCTGGATGCCTCGATAATCCGGGTTAACAGGGCAAGCGGCTTCTGTGCTTGAAATCCGGTTCGTTCTTTTGATCCAGAGGAAAGCGGTTGGATATCGGTAACAATATCGACTATCGGCACACCGGATTGGGGGGTAAGATATCTCTTGAATGCGGGCATGGATCCCCTTTCCGGCCAGTAAATCAGATCCTGCATGTCCAGAACGTCAAGACTTTGTCGGGAAGACATCTCCGAATACCCCTCCGGGTAGAAAAACCACTCCGGCAACGCCCTATCTGGCGGCAACTCCCAATGGCGGCCCTTGCCGGGAGGGTCTATATTGTGCCAGGGCTTGCCAGTATCGCCATCACGCAAGCCAGGGCCAGTAAGGTTGTCCACCCGGTAACGACCTCTATCATCCTCATGTCGATAAAACCGATCAATGTATTCCCGATCAAGCGGTTGGAGAACGCGGTTCCATGTCGCTTCCTTGCCTCCCGCATAGTACAGAATCACGTCATGTACAGGCCCCCACCGCTTTGCCCGGTTATGACTTGATGTCCGCTTCCAGACAACTTCACTTCGGAAATTAACGCTCCCGAAAATACCGTCCATAAGCAATTTGAGATATGCCGAAGCAGTGGGGTCGCAATGAAGATAGATGCTCCCTGTCGGTTTCAGAATCCGGCGCATTTCCAGCAGACGAACCGCCATCATGATGCAATAGGACTGCATGGATTTTCCATGCGACAGGCGGGCCGCCTCGATAACGGAATAGGCCGCCGGATTCCTGTCCACCAATTCCCCATGCTCGTATACATCCACATCGTCCAATGTCCAGGCATCCTTGAACGCGGCCCGCCGCATGGCTTCCTGTCGGGGCTTCGTAGTTGCGGTTGGAGTTGAACGGCGGATCAAGATAAATCAAGTCGATGCACTTCGAATTGATCCCCCGCATGACATGGTGATTATCCCCCGTCCAGATCGTACCGCTTGCGAAGTTGGGGGTGTTCATGGGATCCGATTATATGCTGTCGGATATTCCGTATAAGCCTGGCAGATACACATAACCCCAATAGAAAATCATGTTTTGTCGTCGGCTATCATGTCCAGCAACCCTCTTGACCCCTCCAGTCCCTGATCTGCTGCCTTGACTAACCATGTCTTTGCAGTCTTGATGTTCTGTTTAACGCAGTCCCCGTCAAGATACATGCAGCCAAGCCCGTGTTCAGCCCAGGACATGCCCTGCTCGGCGGCCGCAGTCATCCATCGGTATGCCATCAGTTCATTGCGAACAACCCCTAACCCTCTTTGATGCATGATCGCCAGTCGATATTGGGCCTCTGCCACATCACTCTCGGCGAGCGGCCCGAGCAACCGCATCGCCTGCGAAAAGTTCCTGGACTCGAATGCGGCAATGCCACTTGCAAGATTCATTGCTGAATCACTATTTTCGTTGATTGGGGTGTCTTCGGACATGGTTCAATTTTTCGTAACTACTCGTACCCTGCCTGCGTCAATACTGTTTCAAACAGGATTTGTAAAT
>VXPI01000091.1 GCA_009839585.1 Gammaproteobacteria bacterium | reverse complement strand
GCTTTACATAGACCCCATTGAAAAATCCCGGGTGATCGACCAGACATTTCACGTCATGTTCCGGGAACACCTGTCGATTTACCTGAAGGAGCAAGAATCCAAATCGCTTGAAGCTGTAGCCGAGTTGTTCGGTCGTATCAAATTCGATAATGAAGATCCGCTTTCGCAGCTCGCTTATCTTGTTTCGAGTTGTGTCGAGCTCGTTCGATACCAGTCCGACAAGTTTGGTATACGTAAAAAAATCGGAATATTGTTTGCGGAAGTGGATTTCCTGATCCGGCAAATTTGCCGCAGTAATGTCACGGATGGGCAGATTGAACTGCCGGAAACGCTATTTCCAAAAATGCTGTTCCTGATAGGCGATGCAGTCTACGGGAAGCATCGGGACGATCATATACTCCCACAACATATCGGGACTGATACCGGGAAAATTTGTGCACTATTCCGGCTTGAGGAATGGTTTGCCGGTAGCCCGGACCAAGTGATGCAGACGGAATGCAGGAAATGCATTCAATTGGCTGGTGAACTCTCAAAACTGGATCGGAAGGGAGATTATCACTCCTTGAAGAATTCGCTTGCCTTGTATTTCCTTGGCGGACTGGACTCGAAAAAAACTGCAGAAATGCTGAAAAGGCTGGATGAACTGAAAGAGGCCGTATCAGCGCATGCAGAAAGTGTATTAAAAACATATGTGGTTTGCTTGTGTGAGACGATTGCCAGTGTTGATATCAATGCAGAAGGCTTTCCCGATTCCCGGGAAGATACAAAAATCGCTTCAGCCTGGATGATGTTATGGGATTTTGTTGAAGATCCTCATGCCTTAACGATCGAAAAAATTCACTGTCTAGGGCAGCGAATTGCTGGAGACAGAATGAAGCCGGCGGGCTTGGCAGCCCCTGCGCTCCGATTAGCGGATATCCAACAAGCGAATTCCCATGCGGGGAGCATTGAGATGGACTGCTCTCTCGATTCCGATGCCAATTTCATGCAACCCTGGCCTAACCGGGAATTCACCGAATCCAGTAATGTGTTGATTGCTGAAATCACCAAAAACCTGTCCACGGCGACAGACATTCTCAAGGAAATAGACAAAAGGGGTGTGGGTGGAACGCAGCTTGGAGAGGTACAATCAGTGGTCAGGCAGATTGAAGACCTGTTTGCCATTGCTGGAGATGCATCAGCGATGGAGATGACCCGGCATGCAGGATCATTGATTGACCAGGCGATCAACTCGGGAGATCATGTGGGTACATTCGTTGAGGAATTCGCCTTGATTATTGATTCAATCAGGGAAGGGGTGGTTATGATGGTCAACGATGCGAATCCAGTCCGGGATTCAGATTCCAGGTTTGACCGGGTTCGCGATTTGATTGAAGAATACCTTGCCCGGCAAGAAACACATAGGGCATCACAGGCACCCCCGGACTACGGGCCGATAGTCGAGCAGCTACAGGCGGTTGGGTCGGCGTTGAAGAGATGGCAGGAAGATCTTGCGGACCGGGAGATTGTAGTCGGTATTCGTGAAGGGTTCTCCAGGTTGGCGGAATTATGTGAAACCTGTCGACACAGGGAAATATCCCGCATCTGCAATGCTGTCGTTCCGATGATGAGTGAAGAGAATCTGAAAACCGCATCGGATTCAACGGTTATCCTCAATCTGTTGCTGGAGGTTCATCAGTCAATAGAAACTGTATTGAAAGAGAACAGCCATCATGCGCAAGGACATCTCAGTTCAATACTGTGCATGGTCGAGAAACTGTAGGATCTGGTGATTCATGAGAACTGAATCTTTTCTGATTTGTCCCAGTGGATAGAATACAGGGAATATTTGTTGAGTCTTTCACATTCTTCGTGAACAAAAATTCAAGTCGAGATGATTTTCCTTCCAGATAGATGCGAAGTCGTGGACCTCGTTGTTCAGATATCGCGATCTACCTTTGACCGATCAGTTCCCGGAAAGGCAGCCTCCATCAAGCATGATGGAAGCATAGTGACAGAAATTGACATGTCTATCCAGAGAAATCTGAAGCAGAAATTGGAGGAATGTTGGCCGCAATTCGGATTCGTTGGCGAGGAGATGCATTACGACGAACAGGATGCGGTGATTCGTCATGCAAAAGAAGGGTACTGGGTGCTTGATCCACTGGATGGCACGACCAATTTTGCCAGCGGATTCCTGTTTTATGGAGTTTCATTGTCGCTGGTAATTGATGGTCGGGCCGAACTGGCCGTTACCTTTGACCCCATTCGCAACGAGTGTTTCTCGGCTGCTCGAAATCAAGGTGCCTATCTCAATGGTCACAGGTTAAGTTGTATTGTCGATACTCCTTTATCCGATTGTGTCGCCAATATTGACTATAAGCGGCTTACCGAGGATCTGTCTGCACAGCTCGTGCGTTGCCCCCCATATCGCTCCCAGCGCAATCTTGGGTCATCAGTACTTGAGTGGTGCTGGTTGGCAGCAGGTCGTTTTCAACTGTATCTTCATGGCGGCCAGAAACTCTGGGATTTTGCAGCGGGATATCTGATCCTGCTGGAGTCAGGTGGTCAGGCAACATCTCTGTCCGGGCAGCCCCTGGATTGCGGCAAACTACGCAAACGTGCAATTGTCGCCGCAATCAACGACAAACTATTAGGCCAATGGCAGAGTTGGATTAATGGACATCTGGAGGTGGCTTCGGGTGATCTGTATCGCTCCGGTTAAACTCTACATACAGCGAGGGGCATGAGAACCGCTTAAGGTCATGGTCCTCTTCACAATTATGCGGGGTCTGCCATTTCTCGTGTCAAGGGCTGTTGTAAAATCCTTGACACAAATGGCAGGGGATGCCGCATGCGTAAAACATGGGACAGGGGTAATGTCAGCAAGATTGCATGTGCGTCAACGATATGCCATCATTATGCTATCAATGTTGGAGGAAAGCCAATGGCAGCAATCAATGTACGTCAACTGGGTGACGATGTAGTGAAACGCCTCAAGCAGCGCGCCTCGTTGAACAACCGCTCCCTGGAGGGCGAAATCTGCCACATTCTGGAATGCGTTACCAATGATCATATGGAGGCGAAGCGTATTACGTTCCTGGAGGTATCGGGCCGGTTGCGGAAGAAGACCAGGGGCCGCAAGCAGACTTCCGCGGAATTGCTGGTCCGCGAGGATCGCAACTGTGGTCATCGCGATGGTTTCTGATGCATTTCGTAGTCGATGCGAGTGTAGCAGTCAAGTTACTGGTCGACCCCTAATCCATAAATAGAGCAGTCTTTGTCAGGCGCGAAGTCCTATGTGCCGTGGGTTCCAGCCCCGAAGCCGGAATCACCCATTGGGGGAAACTTCAGGACTCCCAAAAACCACGTCATGCAGAGCGTTGACGTATTTCCGTGTTTTCTATTTTTGGATTAGGGTCGACGAGTCTGATTCGGATGCCGCACGGGAACTGGTGGCAAGTGGGCAGGAGTTGCATGCTCCCAGGATGATGGTATCCGAAGTTGCCAATGCGCTGTGGCGCAAGGTGCGATTGGGCCATCGAGGGTGCCGTTGCCAGTGCCGCCATAGCTGTCCTTTCCGATATGCCCATACGCTGGAACGATGATGAGGCTGTCGGTGCAGACGCGGTTCGTCTGACGCTGGCTTTGGATCACCCGGTATACGATTGCGTCTATCTCGCAATCGCCATCGCATCGGTGCAGTCATGCTGACGGCGGATAGTCGATTCGCAAATGCCATTGCCGCGACCGAACACGGTGCGTCCACTCTGATGCTGAAGGATTACGCGGAAATGCAATGATTATCGCGTCCGTACAAAAATCTTCACCGCAACCTGCGGCCAGAGGGTGCCAAGGTGTGTCTGGTGAAAACAAGGGGAATTCCCTAATCCACAAATAGAGATTTTTTTTGCGCCCACTGCAGGCCGGAAAATCTCTATTTTGGGATTAGGGCAGTACTGAAGTCGGACATTGGGGTCATATATCCTGTATAATGTGTGCAGACTCAGCATTACAAGAGGAAACCAGATGAAGTTGATTTTCATGACGGTACTGG
>VXPI01000361.1 GCA_009839585.1 Gammaproteobacteria bacterium | reverse complement strand
AATCCGACGCTTCGACCGTCGGGGTGAAACACGTATTCCCTACATGTCGGCACGAACGGCACTTGACTGGGATAGTTCCGAAGGACGTTACTATACGGACATCGCTGATGTCATTCGCCAGATTTCCAGCCAGCCACGTGATGATCTCCATGAGCTCTGGAACCGGATCATTTTTACGATTCTTGTATCAAATACCGATGATCACTTGAAGAATCATGGGTTCATCTATGCCGGCCGGAACCGGTGGCGGCTCTCTCCGGCATTTGACATCAATCCTTCCCCAGTGCGCCAGCGCGTACTGAAGACTGGAATTCTGGAGGGGAAGCCGTTCGACGCTTCGCTGGTACATGCGCTTGATGCGGCCAGGTTCTTCGATATCGAGCAGGAGGACGCAAAAAAGATGGCTTATCAAATGGCAAACATTGTGAACGATACCTGGCGCGAGTCCTTTCGACTGGAAGGGGCATCTGCAAGTGAAACCAGTTCTTTCGCCGATGCGTTCCAGCATGATGCAATGGAGCAGGCTCTTGCATTGGTGTAGAAATCTTTCATCATCCAACATGAGTCAACACTCCTAAAAGTACTTATACATAAGAAAAAACAAAATACCCTGACAAAGCAGCTATTACTATTAAACATAATAGTGTTGCGAATAATTCTAAAAACTTTTTATATTTCATTATATTTGTTAAAATAAAACATACCAATCATCAGCTATAATATCTTCATCTTTAGGCACGTAATCAACCGACTTCAAGCCATATTGCTGCCTCCATCATGTGCAAGGACAGTCAGGATGGACGTTCGCATGTATATGTTGTGCCTTCACGATGAGCAGCATTGCCGTAACGGCCGCTTGTGATACCCGGTCCCATCACCCTAATACCGAACTTGTATAGGGGTGCTTGTGATCGAGGTTGCTTGCCCCTGTACCATTTGAGCTAGGGAAATTCAGCAGTTCTTGACCCTGAAGGAATAAGGTGATTTGCTACAGGTCCTGTGGAATTTCATGATGGCGGGCCCGGAGGGATTCGAACCCCCGACCACCTGGTTCGAAGCCAGATACTCTATCCAACTGAGCTACGGGCCCACACACAGGATTATAAACCAGCCGAAGCCGGTTCACTCAAGCAGATTGCGCAATATTTGGTTCACCTGCCTGGGATCCGCCTTTCCTTCGGTGGCCTTCATGACCTGACCCACTAGATATCCAAGAACCTTCTGATTCCCCTCGCGATACTGCTGGGCTTGTGGGGCATTGGCATCAAGTACCTCTCCAACCAATCGCTCGATTTCACTGCTATCGGTGATTTGCCTGAATCCCTTGCCCTCAATAATGGTATCAACATCATCTGACTCGTCATTTGCCAGATGTACCAGTACTTCCTTTGCCATTTTCCCGGAGAGGGTTTGATCGGCTATGCGATTCAGCAGGGCGGTAAACCGGTCACTGTCGACCGGGGAGTCGGCAATCTCAATATTTCGTTCGTTGAGCAGGGCTGCCAATTCGCCGTTGATCCAGTTTGCGATGGTTTTCGGGTCACTCCTTGATTGTTCACACACCCGCTCGAAAAAATCGGCGGTATCCCGATCCCGAAGAAGCTTCTCGGCATCAGATGAGGGTAGGGAGAATTCCTGCTGGTACCTTGACTTTCGGTGATTCGGCAACTCAGGCAAAGAAGCCCGGACCGCTTCAACTAATTCATCATCCAGTATCATCTCCGGCAAGTCCGGGTCCGGGAAGTACCGATAGTCCTGGGCGTCTTCCTTGCTTCGCATTGAGCGTGTCTCATTCTGTTCAGAGTCATACAGACGGGTTTCCTGAGTCACTGCACTGCCATCTTCCAGAACATCGATCTGCCGTCCAATCTCGAAATTGATCGCTTTTTCCACAAAACGAAAAGAATTAATGTTCTTCAATTCAGTACGTGTTCCGAACTCTTTACTGCCCTTGGGTCGTATGGAAACATTGGCGTCACACCGGAACGATCCTTCCTGCATGTTTCCATCAGAAACTTCAAAGTATCGGACCAGTGCATGGAGTTTCTTCAGATACGCGACTGCTTCTTCGGCAGAGCGCATATCCGGTTCCGAGACAATTTCAAGAAGAGGTGTACCGGCCCGGTTTAAGTCAACCCCGGTCATGCCGTGGAAATTTTCATGCACGGACTTTCCTGCGTCTTCTTCAAGGTGCGCCCGGGTAATTCCGATCACCTTGTCACCCGACCCGGTTTCGATTGTCAGGTTTCCGCCGCTCACGATGGGGTGCTTGTACTGGCTGATTTGATAGCCTTTCGGTAGATCAGGATAAAAGTAGTTCTTTCTCTCGAAAACAGAGCGCTTCTCTACCTTGGCTCCGATGGCCAGCCCAAAACGGACGGCTAGTCTGGCGGCTTCAAGATTCATGACTGGAAGAACGCCGGGCAGGGCTATGCTTACCGGACAAGCCTGGTGATTTGCCTGGGCACCATATGTAACTGATGCACCGCTGAACAACTTGCTGTTCGTCATCAGTTGGACATGGACTTCAAGCCCGATTACCGGTTCCCACTGCATCATGCGTATCCTTCCGGAATGCGTTGATGCCAGTCCGTATGTAACTGATACTGATGGGCAACATTCAAGATCGTTGCTTCATCCAGATATTTTCCGATCAAGTGCAGGCCGATCGGGAGGCCCTGCCTGTCAAAACCGGCAGGAATGGACATTGCCGGTAGCCCAGCCAGATTGGCCGAGTTCGTGAAGATGTCATTCAGGTACATTTGTACCGGGTCATTGGTTTTCAGGCCAATTGGAAAAGCAGTAGTTGGAGTGGTAGGGCCAACGATGACATCACATTGTTCAAAAGCTCTGGAGAAGTCATCGGCAATCAAGCGGCGCAGTTTCTGTGCCTTGATATAGTAGGCCTCAAAATATCCGATTGACAATACATAAGCCCCAATCAGCAACCTTCGCTTGACTTCGGGGCCGAATCCTTCGGACCGGGTGTTCTCATACATTTCGATGATATCGGTGTACTCGGATGCCCGATGTCCATAACGAACACCATCAAAGCGAGCCAGATTGGAAGACGCTTCAGCCGGTGCCAGCACATAGTAACAGGGAATACCTGCGGCACTGTTGGGCAGATCAACTTCAACCGTTCTGGCGCCCAGCTCTTCAAGCACCGAAATGGATTCCCGGATGGCCCGGATTACCTCTTCGTCAACTCCATCAGTAAAGAATTCCCTGGGCAAGCCGACTACCTTTCCGGATATCGAGTCCGAAAGCGAGTCGATGTAATCAGGCGCAGGCTGATTGATTGAGGTGGAGTCCTTCTCATCAAAGCCACTCATGGCTTGAAGGACATACGCACAGTCTTCCGATGTCAGGGCCATGACTCCGCCTTGATCCAGTGAAGAGGCAAAGGCAACCATTCCATAACGGGACACCCTGCCATAGCTGGGTTTTATCCCGCTTAATCCGCATAATGCCGCCGGTTGTCGGATTGACCCACCGGTATCTGTCCCTGTTGCAACCGGTGCAAGCCTTGCAGCAACTATGGCAGCCGACCCGCCTGAACTGCCTCCCGGAACCCTCTCGTGGTTCCATGGATTACGGGCTGGTCCATAGTAGCTGTTTTCGGTTGACGATCCCATGGCAAATTCATCCATATTGGCTTTCCCCAGCATAACCATTCCGGCCTGCTGTAGCCTTTCAACCAGAGTCGCATCATACGGCGAGATGAAATTATCCAGAATGCGTGATCCGCATGTCGTTCGTATGTGCCTGGTGCAGAAGAGGTCTTTATGAGCCAGGGGTATGCCAGTCAGCGGTCCCCCCTCGCCTCTGGAAATCAACTTGTCGGCGTGGCTGGCTTGTTCCAGCGCTTCTTCTGGAGTCAGGGTGATGAATGCATTTAGATCTGCATGGGATTGTGATCGCTCAAGCAATGCCTGGGTCAGTTCTACGCTTGAATATTCTTTCTCCTTTAGAGCTTTTGAATGCTCTAGAACAGTGCGGGACTCCATATCCTTATTCAACCACTCGGGGGACAAG
>VXPI01000185.1 GCA_009839585.1 Gammaproteobacteria bacterium | reverse complement strand
CCGCTGGACCCATGGTAAAAGCTTGACTTGAGAGTGGCAGGAAGCAGGAATTCGAAAGCCGGGGAGATGAATCCAGCGTCTTTCGTGATTTCTGCCTGAAGTGTCCCGTGCGTGCTGAATTTTCTGTCGACGAGCACAAATTCGCCATCCAGACTAGCGTTTACTCCCTGCCCCTGAATCAGGGCTTCGTCTGGCACGAAGGCAATCTCGCCTGGCCTTCCGGTAATGCGCCCCTTTACCCTCATATCCAGATTTTCAGCCATTGGGGGGATGGCGGGCAAGGTGGAATGTGCAATGGTGCCAACTGCTTCAAGTTCAAGATCAAGATCATCCAGAGCAACCGGTTGATCCGGCGCACTGAACAATCGCATATCGACTCCGAATACCGAGCCCTGGAATTCCAGGGATGAAAAAGACAATGAATCGAGTCTATCAGGAGCGGATATATCGAATTGCAAACTGAATCCGGAAAAGATGTCTGGGTCGAGTGTGGAACCATGAAGCTGGGCAACAAGGCTTGATGGATCGTTCACGGACATATCAGCCGTCAGAAAAATATCGCCAAGCCCCCGAATATCGCCGATCATCCCTTCAGCATCTATCGTGTTCGCTTCGTTCAGGACATAGCCCTTGATAGCCACATTGCTGGAATTATTCTTGAGCAACGCGGGGATATCAGCAAGCGCTCCTGAAAGATTCATGCTCACGCCACCGACACTGCCTTCATAGATAATCACTGTCGACTCTGAATCAAAAGCCCTGATTTCAAATAGGTCAACCGTGAATACGGACTCGGTCGAATCATTGTTCAAGGTTATGGTGCCGTCAAGTATTTTCAGGGTCTGAAAATACTTGACCAGCCAGTTTTCAATTCCTGCCGAAGTGGATTCAGCATATTCACTTTCAAGATTCAGATTCGTGATGTCTTCTTCCCCGGTCAGGCTTTTCCACAGGGCTTCAAATGAAAGTTTCAACCGGGCTTGTGCAAACATCAGTTCGGTGGATGAGTCACCAAGATTCATGCCGCTAATCGCAAGACCGTCAATACGTATATCCGGCCCCCAGTCCCAGCCTATGACGATCTTGTCGAATGAAGACTCGCCACCGGTGACTGAATTGATATAATTCATGATTGGCAGCTTCGGAATCCAGAGATTGACAGCAATCACCAGAGTGGAACACAGACCGATCACTGCAATCAGAGTGATGAATATGCCTTTTAATGTCAGGAGTCTTTTCAATGAGAGTGTGCGGGGCTTTGCATTCGGATACCGAAGTCAAGAAACCTGAACAATCATTCAGTCTGCGTCAGTCTCAACTATACCATCATTAGTTAATTTCGTGTTACATCTTGTTCATAATCCAGCGATGCCGAATGCTGGGTGGAACAGCTCGGTCAACCAGAAGAAACTCCTGAAACGGCTTCGCAGAAATACCGGGCAGGCCATTGCCGATTTCAACATGATTGCGGACAGGGATCGGGTGATGGTCTGCATGTCTGGCGGGAAGGATTCGTACACGCTTCTCGACATGCTCATGCAGCTAAGGGCTACAGCACCGATTGATTTTGAAATTATTGCCGTCAATCTGGATCAAAAACAGCCCGGCTATCCGGAGCATGTTCTTCCCGAGTATCTCACGTCGCTTGGCCTGCCATTTGAGATTATCGAGCAGGACACCTACAGCATCGTTGCGGATTTGATACCGGAAGGCAAAACCATGTGCAGCTTGTGCTCACGCCTGAGGCGAGGTGCCCTATACAAGTATGCCGCACAGCACGGGATCACTAAAATCGCACTCGGCCATCATCGGGAAGACATTATGGAAACCCTGTTCCTGAACATGTTCAATCAGGGGTCGATCAAGGCCATGCCGCCTATCTTGAAAAGCGATGATGGCAACCATATCGTAATCCGTCCACTCGCCTACTGTGCAGAAAAGGATATTGAAAAGTATGCCCGGTGGAAAAACTTCCCAATCATTCCCTGTAATCTCTGTGGTTCACAGGATAACCTGCAGCGCAAGCAAATCAAGGCGATGTTGAAGGAATGGGAAAATCACCCGGGTCGTATCGAGAATATTTTTCGCAGTATCTTTCATGTAATTCCCTCACATCTTGCGGATCGTAAATTATTTGATTTTGATCAGATTGGCGACTCGGCAAAAACCTGGGTGCCTGATTCGGTCCGCGCAGATTACCAGTCCTGACCCTAGGTCTTGCTTGCAGGAATCGCTGTTTATTCTGTCTGTGGCTGGTTCAGCAAGTCCCGTTGTTCTTCAGCAATCAGGCGCAACTCACCTGCAGAGGATGCAGCATTCGGGTTGCGTTGAACACGAACCATGGCTGCAATATTGGTTTGTAGCGCTTCCCTGATCAAGTCAACCTGGGATTGAAGTGCGGCGTTTTCCAGCCTCAGTGATTCATATTGATCCTGCAGTTCCTGAAATTGTACGGAGCTTTGAGCGGAATCGTTATCCATCTGGCCATAGTATGCACCAGCGACAAACGCAGCAGTTGCAATAACGAAGAAAGCGATCATTCGGGTCATCGTTCAGGGAACAAGTGCCAGATTATCCAGTCCGGTTGTCTCATCATGACCGATCATCACATTCATGTTCTGAATCGCCTGGCCAGCCGCACCTTTGACCAGATTGTCTTCAACAGCAAGTATTGTAATGATTCTTCCATCCTGTGGACGGTGCAATGCCATGCGACAACTATTCGACCCCCTCACGCTACGAACGTCCGGATGACTTCCGGCCGGCATAACCCTGATAAACGGTTCGGCAGCATAGCGTTTGGCGTAGATTTCTGTTAGGGTCTCAACAGAGGTGTCCTGATTCATGTCATTAAGCCTCGCATAAAGGGTAGCATGAATACCTCGATTCATGGGGATCAAGTGCGGGGTAAATACCATGTCTACCTTGTCAGGAGTGGCCAAAGCCAGACCCTGCAGAATTTCGGGAAGGTGGCGGTGCCCAGAAACCCCATAGGCACGCAACGAGTCGCTTGTCTCGGAAAACAGGAGAGCAAGTTCGGCTTTCCGTCCGGCACCTGAAACCCCTGATTTGACATCGGCTATCAGCGAATCAGGTTCAACATGTTTGCCCTCCAGAAGCGGTAGAAAGCCAAGCTGTACCACTGTTGGATAACAACCGGGATTGGCAACCAGCCTTGCTGTAGGCAACTGATCACGATTGATTTCAGTCAATCCATACACTGCCTGATCCAGCAATTCAGGGCAGGCATGAGTCATTCCGTACCAGTGTTCCCAGGTATTTACATCACGCAACCTGAAATCAGCAGACAAGTCAATAAAACGTACGCCCATATCAAGCAGCCGAGGGGCAAAATTCATGGCTATGCCATTGGGTGCGGCACTGAATACGATATCGCAATGCCCAAGATTGGCTATCTCCGGCGCCTTGAATTTCAAGTCATAGTGACCTTCCAGCGAGGGAAACAAACTGCAAACGGGGTGTCCGGCTTGCTCTCTGGATGTAATACTGGCAACTTCTACTTCGGGGTGGTTTGCCAGCAATCGAAGCAGTTCGAGACCGGTGTATCCCGTTCCACCAATAATTCCTACCTGAATCATGATATGTGTGTTTTACCTGCAAACGGAAACGTGGTTCAAAACAATGGCTGATTGTATCAGACATCAAAAACTGATCAGGGGGAACACCTCCGATCCCGCCACGGTGGCCGCTCACGACCCAATGAGATCGTCAATGCCCTGTCGGACCTCCTATGCGAAGACAGTCATGTTTAGCAGGTGTTTCAAAGCCACACCCTTTTCAGAATACCGGTCAAGCGAATCACGGGCTTTACCGGCATCTGCACGATCGACTGCATCCCGCGAATTGCCAGTGGTCGGCTGACGACCCGGGCCTTGTCGAGATGCGCTTTCTTGATGCAGGGCTACGCCCTCCCACTGTCCAGTGGATTTATGGACGAGCCCTGTGGACTGTCACAGGCCCTAGGGAAAGTGTTGCCAGTTCGCAGGGATGGGGAGACCAGGAACTGTTAACACATTTTCCATGTTATGTGGCATGCTCGATGCCCGTGGTTTTCAACT
>VXPI01000245.1 GCA_009839585.1 Gammaproteobacteria bacterium | reverse complement strand
AAGTTTTATCCGGACAAAACTACCAATCATGATTATCCGCTTGACAGGTTTCTTGAAACGATTGGTAACGAAGAGCACATGATTGTGACCGATGGTAATCGTGGATCACGGGATTTGGAGCGGGTAATTGTCCCGGAAGGTCATTATTTCGTTTTGGGTGATAACCGTGATCATAGCAACGACAGTCGATATTGGCGGTTTGTGCCCGAAGACCATATCGTTGGGAAGGCCTTCATGATCTGGTTCAGCTGGAAAGGGCCAGAATACGGTTGGGTTGACTGGAGTCGTATTGGAAACCGTATTGATTAGCGAGTTGCTGGGTGTAAACAATCAGGTTGTCAGTTTTCGATAAATATCTGCAACTTTGAGCGGGAGTTTCCTTACCTCATCAATCACCACGTAGCTCGCTGGCCCGTACAGGCGGGGCAAATACTCAACGGCATTCTTGTCAATCGTGATGCAAAAGGGGTGAATGCCTCTATGCCGTACTTCAAACAGTGCCTGTCGAGTGTCTTCAATTCCGTACTCTCCTCGATATCCATCGTAGTCGTCGGGTTTTCCGTCAGAAAGTGTTATCAGCACACGCGTTCTGGCTTCAATCGCATTCAGGATGTTGCTAAGATGGCGGATAACGACACCCATTCGTGTATAGTCCTGTGGCCTTAATCCGCTTATCCGGGCCTCAATCTCCCTGCTGTATTGCTCGTCAAATGTCTTGATCCGGTAGATTTCACAGCGGTTGCGGGTCATCCCGGAGAATCCGAATATTGCATATTGGTCACCCAGAATCTCCAGAGCCTGGCACAGCAGCAGCAGGCTCTCGCGTTCAGCATCATTGATCCAGCCTTTGGTAGAACCACTCATATCGACCATGAACACAACCGCCAGATTACGTTCCTGTTTTCTCATCAGGGAATACAGGCGATCAGACATTTCTACCCCGGTTAGCATGTCGGATCTCGCGGTTATTACCGCATCCAGATCGATTTCGTCTCCAAAAGATTGAGCCTTGAGGGACTTGTTTTCTCCTCTTAGAGCCTCAAAGTGTCTCTTGATATCGCTCACGAGGTGATGGTACTTTTCCATAGTAGTAGCGGTAAAGTCGTCATAAACCGCATTGACCTCATGTTCAGTCAGCACACACCAGTTTTTTCGGTAGCATTGTCTTCGAAAATCCCATTCATCGTAGAGAAAGGCATTTTCCCGATCCGGGGTTATTGCCGTATCCAGTGACATGCTCTCACCGGATTCAGGACTATCGACATGCTGGTCATTGCCATTCATATCCAGCCACTCTGGTGGAATGGAATCGAGATCCTGATGGATTGAGGACAATAGTTGCTCTAGATCATCCGGCAGAGGAATCGATTCTCCATCAACAGTGAGCCCAGGGTCGCCAAATTCATCCATCACCGTTTGCAGTTCATGAGTATCCGTGTCCTGCAAAACCTCATCCGGTTGCGATTGGTTCAGAAGTGATTCGATAAGATCAGACAAGCTCTTCTTGAGCATTGTGCGATCACTTTCAAGTCGATTCTCAACCGCATCCCTTGCGGATTCCAGACTCATTTCCCCCTGATAGGGGAAAGGGTCAGGCCAGGGTTGCTGAAGCATGTAGAGTTTCGATGTTGCATTGAGTGAATCAATGACGGCTGCATCCTTCTGCTGTAATCGTTGAACTGTTGCTTGCCAGGTTGCATCATGAATTTTGGGGGTGGGGTATAGGCCATGCTGTTCTCTTGCAAGTCCCGGCAACTCCCGTTCTATGCAGGCATTCAAACGAAAGGTCTCAAGCAGATGAAAGAGTCGAAGTGCGCGACCGTTGTCTTCATATTCAGACAAAATTTCATGCAAATGGGGAGAGTCAGGGCTAGGGCGCCTGAAAGTACCGAACCAGGTTTGTGCCCAAAGATGCACGGTCAAGGTCTTGTAGAAGGTATAGTTGAGCTGGTATTCGTTGAAGCGGTTGACCTTTCCTGGTAGATACAGGTTCTGGGTATCGGTAAATGCCCTGGGCCCTGGCTGGATAGTCAGTTCTCGCCCGGACAGGCCTCGTACGAAAATCTCCAGAATGTGCCTTACGTCCTCAAGTCTGACCGTGATATTGTTGAGTCGATACTCTCTTGCGAATTCTTCAATCCGGCCAAGTGTCGAACTACCGGGATACAGTCCCTCACGATCATAAACATCCATGGCTTCCAATAGCCATTGTCGGGTGCCTTCGGCCCCCATTAGCTTGATTGCCAAAGGTGCCTTGCTGACAAACTGAAAGGCCATTTCAGCATTGGACTTGCTGATGATATTGGTCCAGTCAAGACAGAATACCTGATCAGAGTGCCCGAGTGGAAGCAGGCCTCTTGTCGGCTCTTCAGAGGTTCTTCGAGTAGAGAGAACCGGTTCGAGATAAGTATCGAGTAACGCGCCGATTTGGGTGGCGGTCAGCGGAGGTGGGATCTTACTGTCCAAGCAAGTAACCAGTCTGTAGACGAATCATTAAGGCTAAACGTTGAAGCGAAAATGAATGATATCACCATCGTTCACGACATAGTCACGGCCCTGTTGATGCAGGCGTCCTGCTGCCCTTGCGCCTTGCTCGCCGTTGAATGAAATGTAGTCTTCATAGGTAATTGTTTCAGCACAAATAAATCCTCTTTGAAAATCACTGTGGATGGTGCCGGCGGCTTGTGGTGCAGTGGTACCTCGCTTGATTGTCCAGGCATGGACTTCCTTGGGGCCTGCCGTGAAAAAAGTATGAAGTCCCAGTAGGGAATAAGCCGCCCTTATTACTCGGTCAATACCTTTTTCCTTGTAACCCAGATCCTTCAGGAACAGTGCTGCTTCCGAGGAATCCAGCTCAGAGATTTCCTGTTCGATGGCGGCACAGATCGGGACCATCGGTGCGTCCTCGGAATCGGAGATATTCCGGATAGCCGCAATCCGTTCGTAGTCGCTCTGCATATTGTCAGAGATGTTGACGATATACAGAACCGGTTTGCTGGTTATCAGGCAAAGCGACGCAATGCGCTTCTGGTCGGACTTTTCCAGATCCAGCAGCCGCACTGGTTTTTCCTGTTCAAGATGAGTTTTGACCCTTCCGAGCAGATTCGCCAACAAGGCCTGTTCCCTGTCTCCCGATTTTTTGTTTTTCTCGGCATTGGCAAGAGCTTTCTCAACAGTCTGCAAATCAGAAAATATCAGTTCCAGATTGATGGTTTTGATATCGTCAACCGGGTCAATCCGATTCGATACATGCACTACATTGCCATCTTCAAACGCGCGCACTACATGGGCGATGGCATCAACTTCGCGGATATGGGACAAAAACCGGTTGCCAAGTCCTTCACCTGTCGATGCACCTTCGACAAGGCCAGCTATGTCAACAAACTCGACCGTGGCCGGTATCAACTTTTGCGGTTGTACGATATCTGAGATTACGGTGATTCTTGGATCGGATACTTCAACTATACCAATATTGGGATCAATGGTGCAAAACGCATAATTTTCAGCCTGAGCCTGACTATTCTGCATCAGGGCATTGAACAGGGTCGATTTGCCGACATTGGGCAATCCGACAATTCCGCATTTAAGACCCATGAGCTAACCGGACTCCGGCCGGCCCCGGTCTTTGGTGTGGAGATGGTGCATTGCACGTTCCAGTTCTCCCGATATCACAAGACTCATGATTTGCATGGCTTGGTCCATAGACCGTCTGATGCATGCAAGGTCATGCGTGTCAGGCCTGGACAAGACATGGCTGGTGACCATCGATGCAGAGTCTGGATGGCCGACTCCAATCCGTAATCTGACGAAGTCCGTTGTACCAAGGGATTTCCCTATATCTCGAAGTCCATTGTGCCCACCATGTCCACCCCCGAACTTAAGTCGGCAAACTCCGGGTTCAAGATCAATTTCGTCATGAACAACCAGAATCTGACTTGACTCAATCCTGAAATAGGAAGTGCAGGAGGCAACAGACCGACCACTATGGTTCATGAAAGTGGTCGGAGCAAGAATGCGAATGACTCTATGGTCAAAGCGGAATTCACTGAAAAACCCCTCAAACCGCGTCTCCGGTTTCAGGGCGAATGGGTATTCATTGACCAGCTGATCAAGAA
>VXPI01000335.1 GCA_009839585.1 Gammaproteobacteria bacterium | reverse complement strand
CCGGATACTTGTCGACTTCTCCATTGGTGAACAGGACCTCAAACAATGATTTGCCGCGCAACTCCGGCTTCTTGCTCAATAATTCTTCGGGCCAGACGTCTTCGGTCATGAATCGCTTCGAGAATTCCATCACCTGCCATAGGTCCGATCTTGACTCACCCGGTGCGTCCACCTGCTGATGCCAGAACTGGGTGCGACGCTCGGCGTTGCCATAGGCTCCTTCTTTCTCCACCCACATCGCCGTAGGTAGAATAAGGTCAGCAGACATCGCGGTTACAGTCGGATAAGGCTCGGAAACCGTAATGAAGTTGTCAGGATTCCGGTAGCCGGGGAATCCTTCCTCATTGATATTTGGAGCGGCCTGCAAATTATTGTTGCACTGCACCCAATGGCAGTTCAAGTCCCCATCTTTCAGTTTTCGGTGTTGCAACACTGCATGAAAACCGGGTTTCGCTGGAATTGTTCCCGCCGGAATGTTCCAGGCGGTTTCACAAGTTTCGCGGTGCTTGTCCTTCATGACGACCATATCGGCGGGCAGTCGGTGCGCAAAAGTGCCCACTTCACGAGCCGTGCCACAGGCCGAAGGCTGCCCGGTCAACGAAAATGGAGAATTGCCCGGCTCGGCAATTTTTCCGGTCAGCAAATGCACGTTGTACAAGAGGCCATTAACCCAGGAACCACGGGTATGCTGATTAAAACCCATGGTCCACAAACTCATGACCTTTCGATCAGGGTCAGCATACTGAGCAGCCAGACGCTCCAGGCTGGCGGCAGGCACGCCCGACATTTCCGATACCCGATCAACCGTGTACTCGCCAACTGCTGCCGCGTATTCACCAAAGTCGATTGGGGTCAGCTTGCCGTGTTTACCGTCGTGTGCAGGGTTTTCTGCAGCCTGCTCCAATGGATGACTGGGACGCAAGCCGTAGCCGATATCAGTCGCTGTCCTGGTTATATTGACATGGTTCTGTACGAACTCTTCATCTACCGCGCCGTTTTCAATAATGTAATTGGCAATGTAATTCAGAATTGCCAGATCGGTCTGCGGCACAAAAATCAGCCCATTGTCAGCCAGTTCAAAGCAACGGTGCTCAAAGGTCGACAACACGTGCACTTCCGCACCCGGCTTGGTCAACCGGGTATCGGTCAGACGCGACCACAGGATCGGGTGCATCTCCGCCATGTTCGAACCCCACAGCACAAAGGTATCCGCATATTCCAGATCGTCATAGCACCCCATGGGTTCATCAATTCCGAAACCGCGAATGAATGCGGCTACAGCTGAAGCCATGCAGTGTCTTGCATTGGGATCAATATTGTTGGAACGAAGACCGGCCTTCATGAACTTGGCGGCGGCATAACCTTCCCAGACTGTCCACTGGCCTGAACCAAACATGGATACGGCCGAAGGCCCCTTGTCACGAATTGCGGATTTCCACTTCTCGGCCATGATATCGAAAGCCTCGTCCCAGGACACCGGCTCGAACTCTCCGTTTTTGTCAAAAACGCCGTTTGACTTGCGAAGAAGAGGCGTCTTCAGCCGATCTTCACCGTACATGATCTTTGACAGGAAATAGCCCTTGATGCAGTTCAATCCCCGGTTAACCGGCGAATCCGGATCGCCTTGCGTTGCCACGACCCGTCCTTCCTTGGTGCCTACGAGCACTGAACAGCCCGTGCCGCAAAATCGGCAGGCTGCCTTGTTCCAGTTGATGCCAGAGTCGTGGACCTGGGCATTGGCTACCCCGGGGGAAAATTGAATTCCGGCTGCCGAAGCAGTTGCAGCCGCAGCTGTAGATTTAAGAAAATTTCGACGGGATTCAGAAAAAGTCATTTGCACATCTCCAGATAAACTCCAGTTCTTTACTGGCAAGACTGATTCATGCGATCAGCCTCCTCAAAATGGTGATAAGTGAGAGCGAGAGAGATAACGCCGGGAATTTGATGCAAGTCCATTATGGTCTCAGAGGCGAACCTCTCTGGCGTATCTTCGACAACAACAACGATTCGCCCATCGTCAGATCGAGCATGAACTTCAACTCCCTTGATCGTTTTCATTGCCGTTATAGCCGACGAGGCAAGTTCGGGTGTGGCATGCACGAGACAGCCGCAGATATTCATGCCATCAACCCCTCCTCCACAACAGAACTCATACTGATGGCATCGGAAGGGCAAACGCTGATGCATGCACCACAACCGGTACAGGACTCGCTATTGACAATAACTGCACCAATAGGCCTGACCCGCAAATCGAACTTCAACGCTTCATGATCGCAGGCATCCGTACAGCTACGGCATGACACGCCGCTTTTTAGCAGGCAGGATTCACCGGGTACTGCAACCAGGCCCCATGGTTTTTGTGCCGTGCCAGAAAACACGGGTTCAGTACAGGCATCAGCGCAGGCCCGGCAAAATGTGCAGGCACCAGACCGAAAGTCCAGCATTGGTGTACCGGCCGGCCCTTTGAACAGAATGGCTTCAGGACAGACATTGCAGCAATCGCCGCAGGATGTGCAATACTTGCGAACAGATGTATCGTCAGTCCAGGGCGGTCTTTGCACCACTCTACGCCAGGCACTGGCTTGCTGGCGGGGCGAGGCCCCAACGACAGAGGACGATTTCGCACCTTCAAATCGGCCTTGATCTAATTCTCCGCAGAAATCACCTATTTCACTACGGATATTCATCGAATTGCTACAATATAACCTTACTAATATTAGGGGATTTTACACGAACAATGCAAATTTTCAAGAGCAGATTCTGTCCGGAGAATTGTTGGTTCCCAATCAGGCGATGATTTCAACAGCAAGTGACACTGCATGCGTGACTGGCAGTTAGCCTTCCTGTTCAGCTCGGAACATATCGTGGAGGTCGAACAGACAGAACAGGCGGTTGAGGAAATTTGATGGCTTGATGAATGCAGTTCGACCGCAACCAATGAGGAACCTGTCTATCCATGAATAATGCATTGCGGACGGGTGCGACGCAAAAACCGGAAAACAGCCGCCAACAGCAGAATCCCTGCATCCCCTGGTTTCGGGCACCTGTTACAGGGTTGTTCGATTCTGTGAGACCCGATTTCCAGTGAACAGGCTCGAAGCTTGACGAAACAATGCCGTTCGGCTCCGAATGAAGGGGCAAGTCAACTCATTTACCTGCCCGATTTTCGATCAGTTCATCCACCACGGCAGGTTCAGCCAGCGTGCTTGTGTCTCCAAGACTGTCAAGTTCATTCGCGGCGACCTTGCGCAATATCCGCCGCATGATCTTGCCTGAACGGGTTTTCGGCAAACCCGGCGCCCACTGGATCACGTCAGGCTTGGCAATCGGACCAATCTCCGTTCTGACGAGATCACTCAATTCCTTTTTCAACTCGTCGGTCGCCTCAATTCCCTGCATCAGGGTAACATACGCATAAATCCCCTGACCCTTGATTTCATGGGGAAATCCAACCACAGCCGCTTCGGCAACGGTTTCATGAAGCACCAGTGCACTCTCGACTTCTGCCGTACCCATACGGTGGCCGGAAACATTGATAACATCATCAACCCGTCCAGTAATCCACCAGTATCCATCCTCATCACAACGTGCGCCATCACCGGTGAAGTACATGTTTGGATAGGCACTGAAATAAGTCTCGATGAATCGTTGGTGATCACCATACACCGTGCGCATTTGACCTGGCCATGACTGCTTGATCACGAGATTGCCTTCAGCACCTCCTTCAAGGCTGATTTCATTGCCTTCTGCGTCCATCAAGGCCGGTTGAATACCAAAGAACGGGCGGGTTGCAGAACCCGGTTTTAGGTCTATTGCACCGGGCAACGGCGTAATCATGATGCCCCCAGTTTCGGTTTGCCACCATGTATCGACTATTGGACAGCGCCCGCTACCGACAACATGGTAGTACCACTCCCAGGCTTCCGGATTGATCGGCTCTCCCACTGTGCCCAGGATTCGCAAAGAACTCCGGTCCGTGTTTTTGACCAGTTCTTCCCCCTGCCCCATCAGTGCACGGATTGCAGTCGGTGCCGTGTAGAAGATTTCTACCTTGTGCTTATCAACCACCTGCCAGAATCGACTGGCGTCCGGATAGGTGGGCACACCCTCAAACATCAAGGTGGTTGCAC
>VXPI01000148.1 GCA_009839585.1 Gammaproteobacteria bacterium | reverse complement strand
ACCTCTAGCCGAGTGCCTACACGATTAACAAACTTTAGGTCATTTTCTGCTGTTAATCGCTCCAGATTCATGATCACTTGCGTATAGCTGACCTGACTTTCCATAAGCCCACTCAACACTACTTGTCCCAACCCGAATTCAAGGGTAAAGTTCTGCACATCCGCCACCTGCTCGAGTACCGGCTCCAGAATGTCATGCCAGAATGAATCCGAGACATTCGGATTCACATTCAGATTCCTGATCAACTGGGCGCTGGGCATAATTCTGGAGAACATAACCAATATGTCCTCAACCTCGCTTTGTTGCGACAGTTCGCCTTCCAGACGCACTTGATCTGTACCTACATGAACAATTTTGAGATAGGAAATTCGCTCTGGAGATATGTCTACATCAAATTTTGTCGACCGAATCCCCTGAAGCAGCGATACATTTTCGGTCAACTGATTCATCGTTGTTATATTGGGAACACTGCCATAAACCAGAAGATCCCTGCCATCAACCTCGAATTTAACCGCTTCAGCACCTGAAATGGAGGCCGCCCGGGAAACTTGATCATGGATTATGGATTCGATCTTTTCGACCTCGATATCGGTCGCCGTAAACAGCAGCAAAAACAGGATAATCACGGTCAGGACGAGCGGGACTCGATTGAGCAGCAAAAAAGCCGCAAACCTACCGGGAACGTTTTGCTTCATGCGTTGAGTATGACTATGTTTGGCACTGCGGACAGAAAAAACTCGAGCGTTGTGCAATCACTCGGGTGGTGATTGCATGGCCGCAATGATGACAGGGCTCACCAGAACGCCCATAGACCGAGAGTTGCTGTTCAAAATATCCGGGACGGCCGTCTATCCTGACAAAATCCTGAATTGTGGTACCGCCCACATTGATGGAATTCGTCAATACATTCTGGATTTCACCAGCAAGATTGTTGTATCGAGACATAGAAATCCTTGCGCATTTCCTCCTCGGATGTATGCCTGCCTTGAATAGCGATTCGCTCGCATAGATGTTACCGACCCCGACCACAACTGATTGATCCATTATAAATGCTTTGACCGCCAGCTTGCGAGTCCGGCTCATCTGATAGAGGTATGTCCCGGTAAAGTCCGGTTCAAGCGGCTCTACTCCAAACTTACTCAAACGTTCGTGTTGGTATGGGTCTTCTTCGCAATAAATCAGACTCCCGAAACGTCTTGGGTCCCGGTAGCGGATTACGACTCCCGCATCTGTTATGAAATCAAAATGATCGTGCCTTTCCGGCATTGACTGGGAAGTGACAACACGAAAAGATCCTGTCATGCCGAGGTGTATCAATAGCCCTCCTCGATCCAGAATGACCACGATGTATTTTGCCCGGCGCTGAATATCGATAACCTTACGGCCTTGTAATCGTTGTTCGAGATCGGCCCTGATTGGCCAGCGTAACCGTCTTTCCCGAATCGCCACACCAGCAATCACCGCTCCTTGAAAATAGGGACGGATTCCGTTGATTGTTGTAGTGACCTCAGGTAGCTCAGGCATCCATTGACACAGTCAGGGTTAGTGGCTATAAGCCTATCATCCCTGTTGTGAATGTCAAATCTTGTGGCTCATCAGATTACTAATATCCGTAATAACACCTCGTTTCAATGCGAGGAGGGCGAGTCTGTGATTGATGCAGCATTGCGCGAGCATCGGATTTATCCGTATGGTTGTCGCAATGGCTCCTGTGGGGCCTGTAAGACCGAACTGTTGAGCGGAAAAGTGGATTACGGAAATTACACGGAGCATGCCCTGAATGAGGGCGAAAAGCGACAGGGGCTAGTGCTACTTTGTCAGGCTCATCCGCTATCCGATATCAAAATTGATGTAGGGGAATTACGATCCGCTACAGATATCCGGATCAAGACGATGCCATGTCGGATCGTGCGCCTCGACCCAGTGGCTCAGGATGTGATGCTGGTGTCTCTGGCTTTGCCCAAAGGACAGAACTTCAATTACCTGCCGGGCCAGTACATTGATATCGTCTTGAGAGACGGTCAACGAAGAAGCTTCTCCCTTGCCAACCTGCCCAATGAAGCAGTTGAGGCTGGTCTCGAGCTGCATGTACGGCGGGTATCGGATGGCCGCTTTACGTCACATGTCTTTGATGGTTTGCGTCTTCGTGACCTGTTGAGATTCGAGGGTCCTTTCGGCACATATTTTCTGAAGAGTGATCCTGACACCAGGCTGTTGATGATTGCTGGAGGGACAGGATTTTCGCCAATCAAGGCACTCATCAAACAGGCATTGAATAAGCATCCGGAAACCCGAATCCACCTGTTTTGGGGGGCGCGGAATGAACAGGATCTATATATGGATGACTGGCTCCGGAATCTGCAGCAAACCCATTCAGGACTTGACTACACGCCAGTCTTGTCGGATCAGTGGCCTGACAATTGGCAGGGGGAAACAGGCTTCGTGCACGAAGCGGTATGCCGCCACTACAACAGCGTTTCAGAGTTTGATATTTATACCAGTGGCCCGCCAATCATGGTCGACAGTGTTCGGAGCAGTCTACTTGAGCGGGGATTGAATCCGGATCGATTCTATTTCGATTCATTCGAATTCGCACCCCAAAGCACCTGATGTATCACTCTTGATGCTACCTCATACCATATCGATCAATACAGCCTCAGGTATTCCTGCACTTCCCAGTCAGTGACGGTCTGATGATATCGATTCCACTCGTCAAGTTTGTATTGAACATACGAATTCAGCATTACAGGGCCCATAACTTCTTTCGCCAGACCGCTTTTTCCCAATCCGGTAATGGCCTCGTACAGATTAAGCGGCAAGGCGTTGAGTTTGCGCTTGGCCTTCTCATCATCTGACATGACATACAAGTCTTCATCCAGTGACGGACCGGGATCAATCTTGTTGACAATACCCTGAACCGAGGCTGCGAGGGTCATTGCAAATGCAATGTATACATTCATGCACATGTCCGCAGCCCGATTTTCGATCGCATAGCGGCTCTGCGGCAATCGCAACATCGCAGAGCGATTGTTTGAACCATAAGCCATATGGGTCGGTGCCCAGGTATAGCATCCGCCTTCGAATCCGCTGACCTGAGAGACCAGTCCGTTGTAGGAATTAACGGTAGAACATGCGATTGCGGTGATCGCTTCGCCATGATGCAGAATACCGCCTACGGCGTGCAATGCTTCATCACTCCAACCCCCTCCGGGTTTCTCGTAAAGATTGATTCCGCGTGCGTCAATACGTTGCATGGACGTATTGAGATGGGCTCCGGATCTCCAGTCGCCGGTCGTGGGTTTGGGCATGAAGGTCACAAACATGCCGTGCTTCTTGGCAATTTCCTTGAGAATGGCTCTCAGGAAAATGAATCGATCTGCCATTGCCAATACGTCCGTATAATGAAAATCGAGTTCAAACTGGGAGTACGCTCCTTCAGCAACAACATCATGCAGATTCCAGCCGAGACCTTCAATAATATCGATTAGATCGCCCAGAAACCCCATCGCATCAATCGAATATTCAAGGTCATAGCCGAACGCCTGTCGTCTGGGTCTTAGCCCCTGCGGCGGATCATTGTCAAAAGCCTTAACCGGCATTCCGTTTTCGTCCCATTTCATGGTGATGAATTCAGGCTCAATACCGGCATACATCGCAAGCCCCTGATCCGCTGCCCTGGAAATGGCCTGTTTCAGGGTATTGCGAGGACACATGTTATAGGGCTTTTCCTTCCAGAACAGATCCGAGATGACCCATGCGCAGGAAGAATCCCACGGACATATTTCCAGTGTATTCAAATCCGGAACTGGAACCTGATCCGGGTCATGAGGTCCGAGTTCCGGCACAAAGGATACCGAATGAACAGCAAATTGCGGGCCTTTACCGGCACACAGCAACTCAAAGTCACTCATTGGCACAGGTTTTGTTTTGGGTACGCCCAGCAAGTCAATCCAGCAGGACAGAATGTATTTAACGCCAGCCGACTCAAGGCGTGCTTTCTCTTCGGCAACCCGCTTGGGATCGGGCAATGCTTCTTGCAAGGTTTCGGGAAATAATGAACTCATTGTCTTAAACAGATTGTTGGTGTTGTTTCGGATTCAATGTTTTGATTGGTCTGTTCGAATGGTCATGT
>VXPI01000266.1 GCA_009839585.1 Gammaproteobacteria bacterium | reverse complement strand
GCTGATTCCCTTTCATCGGCGGCAACCCTTTACCCAATCTCATCCGGAGTCCCCTCATAGGCCTGGACCATCTGAAAAATCACGGTAAAAAAGACCCCAATCAATGGGGCCGTGACGCGAAACAATGACGTTTTTGACATGGGTTTATCCTCTGACTGTTTTTCAATTCGACAATTCCCGATCGACAAAAAGCAATCGCCGAGACAGGAACAATGCTGGCTTTTTATTGATTATACCGAATATGCCATTCAGTGCGCTCTGACCGCTGATAGACCTGTTCGAAAAGCAACATCAACAAGAAATTACAGAGCCGCACATTTGAAAAACAATGGTCAAATTATTACAATAACCAGAATCTGCCCAATCATGTAGTTATTCAGATGGCCGTCCGAGAAATTCTGATGTATCCTGACCCAAGGCTGAGAACGCCTTGCGAACCGGTCGTTGAGTTTGACAAAGCTCTCGAATCCTTGGTCAAAGACATGGCAGATACCATGTACGATGCCCCCGGCATTGGCCTGTCTGCAATCCAGATCAATGTTCACAAACGGGTTATAGTCATGGATGTATCAGAATCAAGAAATCAGCTTCAAGTGTTTGTGAATCCGGAGATTACTGACCTGAATCAAGGGATGCGGGAAGTAGAGGAAGGGTGTCTGTCGGTACCCGGATTTTTTGTGCCCGTGAAACGCCCCGAAAAAGTACTCGTCAAGGCACAGGATATACAGGGCAATCACTTCGAACTGGAAGCAGATGAAATGACGGCTGTCTGCATTCAGCACGAAGTTGATCATTTGGATGGCAAGGTGTTCGTCGATTATCTGTCAAGAATGAAACGTGAGAGAATTCGTGACAAGCTCTTAAAATCACGGGCAGAACCTGCAACCCGTGTAGCCTGACCCACCCAATCACCTCCCCCTAACTCCCATGCGTGTCGTGTTCGCCGGTACGCCGGATTTTGCAGTACCCTCACTCGAGGTTCTTCTCGATTCATCGTTAGCAGATCTGGTTGCGGTCTATTGCCAACCGGACCGCCCATCCGGACGTGGACGGACAATTCGTCCAGGCCCAGTCAAGTCAACAGCCGCAAAAGCAGCTGTCCCTGTTTATCAGCCTGAAAAGATCAATACTCCAGAGGCCATCACGCAACTCAAATCCCTTAAGCCCGATCTTGTGGTTGTGGTGGCTTATGGTGCCCTGTTGAAAAAACAGCATCTGGAGATTCCTCGCCTAGGCTGCTTCAACCTTCATGCTTCGCTGTTGCCAAGGTGGCGCGGAGCTGCCCCGATACAAAGAGCCATCGAAGCTGGAGATACCATGTCGGGGGTGAGTCTAATGCGTGTCGTTGAAGAGCTTGATGCTGGCCCGGTCCTCGCCCAATCTGAAATCAGTCTCGATAAACATGTAACTGGGGGTTGGCTGCATGACCAGCTTTCCCAAATGGCTGCCAACCTGCTCATTCAGAACCTGCCTGCCCTGGCATCCGGAAAACTCAAAGAACAAACGCAGAATGTCTCTCAAGCCACCTACGCAAAAAAACTAGGCAGGGAAGAATCATGGGTGGACTGGGCAGACAGTGCCGGGCAGATCGAAAGGCAGATTCGTGCCTTTGACCCCTGGCCCGGCTGCTTGTTTTCGATCGAAGGAACAGCCCTGAAGATCCTGAAGGCATCAACCACCTCTCATCAGGAATCAGCCACTCCGGGACAAATACTGCAAGTCGGGCCAGAAGGAATTGTCGTACAGTCCGGACAAGACGCAATCCGCATAGAAAAAGTACAAAAATCAGGCGGCAAGGCTATGCATGTTGCGGATTATCTGAACGGGCACCCGGTGCGTACCGGCATCATTCTTGACGCAGTCTCGCAGGAGAAAGGATAACGTCTTGCCCCTGTCGAAGATCAGCAAACTATCATGAATGCACCTTTTGAGCAAGACTGAAATGCCGGCTTTTCCCAACGCCACTTTTCGTGTAGCACCCTTATGTACAACGGACATTTCCCTTGTGATTTCCAGACTGGAACATCCTCACAACCCCTGCTGATTCAATCCGGTGCGGGATTCATCATGGTCAACCGTTTGCGGGAGAAATGATAAAACCATACAAGAAAGTCAATCCAGACTCTGCCAAGGGATCTGTTCACGTCATGGCAGAAGTTGCCGAAGTGGTTCGGCGTGTCGTTGATCATGGAGAATCACTGGACCGACTGCTTGTCCAGCCTAACTTGCCAGACCGGAGAAATGAACCCGCATTCCGGGAAATGGCCTATGGGACCTGTCGTTATTTTCCCCATATTGACTGGTATCTTGGAATGCTTCTTGAGCGACCGCTCAGACAGAAGGATCGTATTCTGCATTTTTTGCTGGCGGTCGGGATATACCAGATCGAGCACATGCGTACCCCGGATTATGCAGTCTTGAATGAAGCGGTTGGAGCTACTTCCAGTTTGGACCGCAACTGGGCCCGAAAACTCGTCAACGGTGTGCTTCGAAACTATCTTCGAGAACGCAGTCATTACGATGTATCGGAAATGCCCGAACATCAGGCTCATGCCTTTTCCGAATTCCTGTTTGATCGCATCAAGTCAGATTGGCCAAAACGCTATCTTGAGATTGTGGAAGCATCAAATACCCGCCCTCCTCTGACCTTGCGTGTCAATCTGGCAAAAACCTCCCGCGACAAGGCAATACAGACCCTACAGGAGAATTCCATGGCATGTGTAGCCACTAGGGATAGCCCGGTCGGCTTCACTTTATCCTCGCCTGTGCCAGTGAATCAAATTCCCGGATTCAGCCAGGGCGAGGTTTCTGTCCAGGATGAATCAGCACAACTGGCCGCTCTAGAACTGGAATGTGACGGGAATCTGAATGTACTGGATGCCTGTGCAGCCCCGGGCGGAAAAACAACACACCTGATCGAGATGTTTCGGGAGAACTGTACGATTACCGCAGTCGATCTGGATTCCCGATGTACACTGATCCATCAAAACCTCGCAAGACTCGGACTTCAGGCAAACGTTGTGGCTGGCGATGTGCGAAAACCCGGGACATGGTGGAATGGCAATCCCTACGACCGGATATTGCTTGATGTTCCCTGCTCTGGGAGTGGCGTCATTCGACGCCACCCGGATATCAAATACCGCCGTAAGCCAGGGGATCTGGATAAATTTCACATGCTCCAGACAAGCATGCTGGCAGCGGTTTGGGAGTTGCTGCACCCCGGCGGGCTTGTGCTGTATGTGACCTGCTCCATCTTTCATCGGGAAAATGATGATGTGATTGCGAGCTTTATCAGTCAGGGAGATGATCGTGAAGTGCAGGCTATCGGCAAAATCCCGGGGATTGCAACGCGTTTTGGAATGCAGCGATTACCCGGTTTTGGGGATGGCGATGGATTTTATTATTGTAAAATCCGAAAACCGCTTAGAACAACAGGCGAATGAAGAAAATAATCATATTAGGTTGCGGTCAGGTCGGCACTTCGGTTGCTGAAATTCTTTCCAAGGAAGATAACGACATCACTGTTGTTGACCGCAATGCATCCATCTTGAGCGACCTCCAGAACCGTATCGATATCCAGACTGTGCAGGGTGGTGCGGCCTCACCCGAAATCCTCGGTCAAGCCGGTGCCGTGGATGCCGATTTGGTGCTGGCGGTAACTGACTCTGACGAAGTCAACATCCTGGCTTGCCGGGTTTCTACCCAGATCTTCAATACACCAACCAGAATCGCTCGAATTCGCTCAGCCAGTTATCTGGAACACCCGCAACTGTTTGAGAAGGATATCGATCACATAATCAGTCCCGAGAATATCCTGACGAACCAGATCATGAAATTGATCGAATATCCAGGCGCCTTGCAGGTGCTGGATTTTGCCCATGGAAAAATTCGTCTGGTGGGAATTCGCGCCCATTATGGCGGAGCACTGGTTGGACATGCTATCAAGGAGCTGAAACATCACTTGCCAAAAGTAACTTCAAGGATTGCCGCAATCTATCGTGAAAACAGGGCGATCATCCCAACCGGGAAGACCGTGATCGAAGCCAGTGACGAAGTATTCTTTATCGCAACCCGAAATGATATCTCGTTGATGATGAAGGAGTTGAAAAGTGCTGAAACCATCAGCCGGGACGTATTTATCGC
>VXPI01000297.1 GCA_009839585.1 Gammaproteobacteria bacterium | reverse complement strand
GTCCTGGGCGGTAACGTAAAACCCTTTTTCGGTACGGAATATACTGGCAAATTCACGACACGCCTGCCCGACAGTTGGGGTATAGACAATTGGCAGCAATTCCTGAAAATTGTCCATAATCAATCTGAAGAACAACCGCTCGTTACGATCCTGCAACATGGACAGAAAAATATATTTCTCAATGTCGCTTTCCTTGCGGCGCATGTTTGCAAGTACCCTCTGGATCTGGGTCTTCATGGTGCCGACAGCCGGAGGCAGGAGGCCACGCAAGCCATACTGGTCGCGCTCTTGTTCAGTGAATGCGGTGGATTTGTTGTGTGCGGCGTTATGCAGTAATTCAACGCCCGTTAATTCATGATCATTCTTGCCCATTGTTTCTCTCCAGACTGATGCTTGATTGTACCTTGTCAAAATAGGCATTCTTCATCGCATCTTCAAAATCCTGATTGTTGTCATATTGATAGCCGAATACCGGCTTCCACAAGGCATGGGGCTCCATGCAAAGATAAAAGAATACACGCCCATGCCAGCTACCCAGCGCACTATATACAGCACTGAACATATCAAGCTTGACATGCTCGGGGTAGGATAGTTTCCCTGCACATTCTTCAAGTGGCATTTGCAGAATTTTACTCTTCAGGTTTCGCTTTCGAATGGTTTTCATAACCGATCGGGTATAGGTCAGGGTTCCCAATGAAACCATGACGACCTGATCCGGATCAAAGCGCTGTACCAGAGTATGTGCCAGGTCTGTATAGTCTGCTTCCCAGTTCAGGTAATGAACAATCGGATGAAAGTGAAACCCCACCAAGGTTCCTTTCCTGGCTATTGCATGTGCAGCATCCAGGCGTTGGTTCAGACGGGCTGTCAAATGTTCCTCATGATCAATAATCACCTGTGTATTCATCGACCAGGTGCAGATTACATTTTTCGGAACCGGATTATCCAGCAACCATCCGATATTTCTGGATTTGGTTTTGAGTTCAAGCAGGACGTTTGGATTCTGTTCGGCAAACTCACAAAGAGACTCGAGTATCCCTTGGTGATTTCCCCACATCAATGAATCGGATGACTGCCCCGTTCCAATATGGTAAAGCTGATCATCCCTGAACTTCATCTTTTGCAGCTTGGATGCAAAATCCGGGTCAAATGCAACTTGATCTCCGTGGTAAAACGATTGAATGCTGCAATAGCTACAGTCAAATCCACATTGTTGAACCGCATCTAAGGTCATCAGATTGCAGCAGCGGGTTCTTTCTGAAGCCACCGGGCATCTACCCAGGCCCAATTCCTTCGTGGTCCGATTAACCAGTTTTGGTTTCACGGTCAATGGCTTGTCATTGACCGTGAAATTCCGATAGGAGCGAGTTCTGCTCTTCAGCTGTTCGTGGATAGTCTGAATTTCCGAGAGCACTCTTTTTTTATTCAGGATCGGATCAGGATGTAGGGGAACCTTGGGCCAATCGGCTGAAATACAGGTCTCCTTCCACCTCAATCGATCAAGTGCTATTTCACTCACTTTACACAGCTCCTGTTGTGTAAAGCGCATCTCGTAAGCCTTGCTGCGAACAAAGTCCTGTGCCTGTTCGCTCAACAAGTGAAACGATGAATGCTCTACAATCCTCTCAAATTTCGTCTGATAGATGGAATCGGGGGGCATTAATGCTTGGTGTCCTGATTGAGTCAGCAGATATAATCCGCTTTATGGATAATGGCAAACTCTACATCGCTTCCAGAGCCAAAAATCCCGTAAAATTGCCGGTAGATCCAGGTTGTTTTTGTCAGAAACTGGGATTGGTGTAGGTATCGTCTTGATTTTACCACCGATTTACCAAGACAATGAATTTACCGGGAAAGAACCGGGCATCCATCCTCTGTTGATCGTAACCTGTCCGACATTTGTTCAACAACAAGCTCTTGCATGAATTAAGAATTGATTGATTCAGCAACCTCCATAGATCAGATTGATCAATGCTTGCCGCAGACGCAATGCACGCTTTGTGGTTATCCGCGCTGTTGGGAATATGCAGAGGCAATCTCTCACGGAAACACGGAAATCAACCAGTGCCCGCCCGGAAACACAGTGACAATTTCTGCTTTGGCAGAGTTACTGAACCGTCCTGAAGTTCCCCTCAATGAAGAGCATGGAATTCATGACAGAAAACAGGTAGCCTTGATCCGTGAGACCGATTGTATCGGTTGCAAGCTGTGTATCAAGGCCTGCCCGGTGGATTGCATTGTCGGTGCCGATAAGCTGATGCATGCGGTAATTGCCCGGCAATGCACAGGATGCCGGCTCTGTGTCCCTGTCTGTCCAACCGATTGTATTGAACTCTTGCCTGCAAAGAGTGTTAAGGGTTCTCCCAGCCTTTGGCCAGACTTTACCCAGGAACAGGTAATGCGGGCCCGCATCGATGTTCATCATAAACTTGAGAGGGAAGAAAAACGGGCTTCGGAGCGCTCATCAGATATGACACCGGTCGGTCGGAAAAAACTTCAACGCGAAATTCAGGCGGCCGTCAGACGCAAAAAATCTGCCCGCAACGATGTTTCATGAAGGCTGCTGCAATTTCTGAAGTCTTCGATAGACTGGCCAGAAACAATCCTGCCCCGACTACTGAGCTCGAGTATCGCTCTGAATTCGAATTGCTGATCTCGGTGATTCTGTCTGCCCAGGCAACCGATATTTCCGTGAACAAGGCTACCCGCAATCTATTTCAAATCGCCAATACCCCTTCGGCAATCCTTGCGCTCGGTCTGGACGGACTAAAGGGATACATTCAAAATATCGGATTGTTCAATACCAAAGCGAAAAACGTCCTGAAAACCTGCGAAATGCTGCTTGAAAAACATGGCGGGGAAGTCCCTCGAACCCGTACGGAACTTCAGGCATTACCCGGAGTGGGCAGAAAAACCGCGAACGTTATCTTGAACACGGCATTTGGAAAACCCGTGATTGCGGTTGATACACATATTTTCAGGGTATCAAATCGAACCGGGATCGCCCCCGGAAAAAATGTTGATGAGGTTGAGAACAGGTTGATGAAGCGAGTTCCAGACCAATTCAAGAAAGACGCCCATCACTGGCTAATTCTGCATGGCCGATACGTATGTACGGCACGCAAGCCGAAATGCGGGTCGTGCATGATCAATGATCTCTGTAAAAATGCATTCATGTTCAGTTGATCCGTTATCTACACATGCTCGAAAAACTCATTTGCAGGAGACAATCTGTATGGAAAAGACACGGTAACCGCCGTTTGCAGTCGTCATATTGGCAAAGATGCGAACAATCATCAAGTTACTTGTCAGAAATATAGTTTACCGACTGATTGTCACGGCACCCCGACTCAAGAATATGGTATTGTCAGGTAATACCGATCTGAGGGATTCTCATGCCGACAATCCCCGTTACCGTCAAACTTGACGATGATGTTCAAATTCGATGAAAGCACTTGCAGAATCTTGCGGCAAATCTTCCCACTGGATAATGCGGGAAGCAATCCGCCAGTATGTAGAACACGGAGAAAAGCACGAAGCATACCGACAGGACGGGCTGCGTGCCTGGGCGGCGTATGAGCAGACCGGTTTGCCTGTAAGCCATGCCGAGGCCGACACATGGCTAAAGCAGCTTGCTAATGGTGACGATAAGAAACCGCCTGCATGCCATTCCTGATCTGATCGCCGGAAGCACTTGCAGATGTGCAGCACCTCTATCGTTCTCTATAGTAGGAAGCACCCGGATGCGGCAAGACGTGCTGTTCATGCAATTCGGGATGCTATGCTGATTCTTGCCAATCATCCCGAAGTTGGACATCCAGTAGAAGATATGGATCCGGAATATCGCGAGTGGTCAATCAGCTTCGGGGGTAGCGGCTATGTTGCACCCTACCGTCTCATAAGCACCCTACCGTCTCAGAACCAATGTTGCTCTGGTTGTTGCTGTCTGGCATCAGAAAGAAGCTGGCTATCGCAACGAGTGAACCAATATCGCAATGTCATGTCAGCAGTGTCATGACGATCAGAAGGAGGCCTGTTCTTTTTCCTGCGGGCGAAGGTTACTGTCATGCTATAAGCATTGAGTGCGAGGTGTATCCCCTAATCTCAAAATAGAAATGGAAAAAAGCAGGAAAAAAGGGTATAAAACCTT
>VXPI01000047.1 GCA_009839585.1 Gammaproteobacteria bacterium | reverse complement strand
ATATAAATATATGATATATATAAAATATAAAATAATTCTAATTGAAAGTAAATATTTATTCTAAATGAAATATTGATTTTTCAAAGTCGAATGCACACCTTGATTGTTGATTAGACGCATGAATCAATTTCTCCCATTACGACTGATATTGGCAGTATCATAGACAACAAGACATGTCTGGGTACTTGATATGACAGCGGTTGTGAAAAGACGAAATCGGAGAGCCAGAAATAAGCCGGCCCCAGAGATAGCCGAATCCGTTCGTCAATTGCCGCGAGAGAATCTCACAACCCCATTCCCGCCTATATCGCCGCTTAACGAAGAACAGGTTGAACACATCCATGATTCATCCATGCAACTCCTTGAGGAGCAGGGTATTGAGGTGCTCGGTGAGATGGCTCTTGAGGTATTCCGTAAAGCGGGTGCAAAGGTCGACTCTAACGGAGTTGTCAAAATGGACCGGGGTCTGGTTATGGAAGCAATTTCAAAAGCTCCAGAGGAATTCACAGTTACTCCCAGAAATCCGGAGCGCCCCATCCATGTTGGTGGAAATTCAATAAATTTCGGACTGGTGTCCGGACCGCCGAATGTTCATGATTGCCTTGGGGGGAGGCGTCCCGGCAATGTTGAAGACTATAGAAAAGTCATCAAGCTGGCACAGTTTTTCAACATCATCCACTTCATTGGTACCCAGGGCGTGGCCACTACCGATCTGCCGCCCAATACCCGCCATTTGGATACCACATACATCAATCTTACCCACACCGATAAAACGAGTTTTACCATTGGTATCGGGGGTGGGCGTATTCGCGATGCAGCAGAAATGACTGCAATTGCGCTGGGAATCGGTCTCGATGATCTGAAGACTCGTCCCTCATTGCTCACGAACATCAATGTGAACTCGCCACGCAAGCTCGATGATTCCATGGCATATGCAGCCATGCAGATGTCGATGCTGGGTCAGCCGGTTATCGTTACGCCTTTCACGCTTATGGGGGCCATGACCCCAGCGACCATGGCTGGAGCACTGGTCCAGCAGAACGCTGAAGCTTTGTTGGGGCTTACTCTTTTGCAGTTAACCGCACCCGGCTCCCCGGTCGTGTATGGTGCCTTTACTACAAATGTGGACATGCGTTCAGGATCCCCCGCATTTGGTACTCCGGAGAACTCGCTCGCCAATATGGCTTCGGGTCAGTTAGCCCGACGCTATCAGCTTCCTTATCGAAGCAGCGCCTGCAATGCTTCCAATGTGAATGATTGCCAGGCAACCTGGGAAACTCAAATGGCCCTGTGGAGTTCGGTGATGGGGCATGCCAATATTATTTTTCATTCTGCGGGCTGGCTGGAAGGTGGATTGCTGACCTCGTTCGAAAAAATCGTGACCGATTGTGAAATGCTCCAGCATATGTCAAGATTGTTCTGTACAGTTACAGTCAATGATTCCGAGATTGGGCTGGAAGCCATGGATCAGGTAGGTCCGGGAGGGCATTTCTTTGGCAGTGATCATACGCTTGAACGTTACAGGGATGCGTTTTATGAGCCTTATTTGAGCGATTGGCAAAACAGCGAGAATTGGCAAAGTGCGGGCAGTAAGGATGCAACCATGAGAGCGACCGAAATCTGGCAGCAGATTTTACGAGAATATGAACCTCCGCCAACGGATCCCGGAATCAGGGAAGAGCTGGAGGCGTTTGTCGTCAAGCGCAAGGAGCAGCTCGGACGAGCCGAGCCGATACTTGAACCTATGAGTGTATGAACTCGAAAGAATGAATTTTTCAAGAGGTGTACTGTGATTAATCCAAAAGTAGGTTTTAGCGAAATGGTCGACCAAGCCGATCAGGCGGTAACCACGCTATCAGTCGAGCAGGTTGCGGAGCGAATGGATCAGCCGGGTGTAATACTTGTCGATATTCGGGATATTCGGGAATTACAGCGAGAGGGAAAAATCCCGGGATCAAGGCATATCCCAAGAGGCATGCTGGAATTCTGGATTCACCCGGAAAGTCCATATTATCGAAACTACTTTGATCAATGCGAGGAGTTGATTCTTCATTGCAATAAGGGTTGGCGTTCGGCTCTCGCTGCTTTTGCCCTGGAAAATCTGGGAATCCCGACAGCACACATGAAAGGTGGCTATGCCGAGTGGCAATCTCGGGGGTATCCAACTGAAGACCACGATCAATAATGAGTCACTGTCATGTTCTGGACTGCCGGCTCAGGCAGTTGATCGGCGACAGGCTGAAGAAGTTTGACTATCAGGTTATTGACGATAACTCTCTTCGCCATGCGGCAGTCGTACTTGCCGTGGTGGAACATGATGACAAGCCCGGTCACGCTTCAATACTCCTGACTCGGCGACCAAAAACCATCGGTCGCCATTCCGGTCAGTATGCTCTGCCCGGTGGGAAAGTGGATTTTGGAGAGACTTCGGTTGAGGCCGCATTGCGGGAACTGCATGAAGAGTTGGGGGTGGACGCAAATTCGCCAGAGGTGCTGGGTCGATTGGACGATTATCCAACCCGCTCGCAATTCCGGATTACCCCGATCGTGGTTTGGCTGGGTAGCACATACACTCTCATGCCAAGCCCGGATGAGGTCGCTCTGGTTTACAGGATTCCGTTTGAAGAACTCGACAGCGAAGCGATTCCGTTATTCGAACCCGGAGTGAATCCTGATCGGCCAATCCTATGTTCGGAATTTCCGACACTGGGAAGGCGTATGTATTCACCGACTGCTTCGATCGTATATCAATTCAGGGAAGTGGCGATACGTGGACTGTCTACCCGCGTAGCACAATACGATCAGCCACGATTTGCCTGGAAATAGCGGTACCCGGGACGTGATGGATACATTATGAAAATTGGCATATTGTGTACCGGTGATGAGATCCTGACTGGCAAGACAGTCAATACGAATTACAGTCATATTGCCAAACGCCTGGTCGAGTACGGTTTTGAAGTAAATTGGGGGGCTGTCGTTGGTGATCAACATGAAGCCATCCATCGGGCAATGGAATTGGCAGCCTCGTCATCTGATGCGGTTATCGTTAATGGAGGACTGGGCCCGACTCTGGATGATCTAACACAGGAAGTGGCTGCAAATGTTGCCAAGGTAGAACTTGAATTAAACCAAGGGTGGCTGGATCATATTGCCAGCTGGTATCACTCAAGAGGGAGGGTCATGCCCGAGAACAATCAAAAGCAGGCACTTTTACCGTCAGGGTCGGAATTGATTGATAATCCGATCGGTACAGCCTGCGGCTTTGCCCTGGACATTCATGGGGTTCGTTTTTTCTTTACTCCGGGAGTGCCAAAAGAACTGTATATGATGCTGGACCAGGAAATTCTTCCGCGACTGCAGAACCTGAGAGGTGTATCACTGCATACCCATATCAAGCGTTTTCATTCTTTTGGCATTGGAGAATCGCGTGCTGACAAAATGCTGGCACAAGTAGCACGCATGGCTGAAAATTCACGAATCAAGCTGGGCTTTCAGTCCCATTATCCTCAACTTGAAACCAAACTGGTTGCAAATACCACTACACGGGATCCTCCGGAAATGATGGGTCCAATTGAAGATGAAATTCGCAATTGTCTGGGAAACTTCATTGTCTCCGAAGACGATCAGACACTTGAGCAAAATATCTGTCAGATTCTGCAGGAATCCGGAACTTCAGTGTCAATCGTTGAAATGCATACTGCTGGCTTGATCAATAGCCGCTTGCATGCGTGCGATGAACAAGGTGAACTGGTAAAAGTGGGGATTGTTTCGCAAACCATGGGTGATCTTCATGACTTATTTCAGTTGCCGAATGACGAGTGGACTCAGCCAACGGTCACAAAGCGGGTCGCAACACTGGCATCTCAACAAAACAATTCGACGTACGGTCTGTCAGTTCTGACCGAACGGTATCTGGATGAGAGAGAGCAGGGCGGAATCGAAATTCATCTGGGTATTTCAAAAAACGGAGATGTTGAATACCGGAAATCCCGCCTGCCGGGTTCGCCAAACTGGACGAGACTGGGAGCAGTGGAGCTTGGCCTGGATTTCCTGAGGCGTTCGCTATCCGGCTTGCCGATGCATGAGTTGATCGACTTTGAACAACACTAATCTGAACTTCCAGCCGAAAGGCGCCTGATTTGAGCGACAAGTCCTTGATTTG
>VXPI01000213.1 GCA_009839585.1 Gammaproteobacteria bacterium | reverse complement strand
ATTGAACAGAGAGCGGCAATAGGCAACAGACCAGCCGACCACCATAGACAGCCGGTGAGACCCGCACTCTGGAAAATTCAACCAGACGCATAAGGCATCAAGTCTTCTCTCTCCGGTGTTCGGCGTACCAATCTGCAGAAACTGAATTCATGTTCTGATCTCAAAGTCTGGCTGAACTCCTCTTCTTCCCGACCTGTCAATTGCCCATTATCGAACCTTCGATTTTAAAAATGCTAGAGAAAGTCGGCGTTTTCCAGTCGCCAACGAGCGGCATCAACGACATTTTTGGGAAAGGAATCCGCATGACGAACAATCACCGACTCAAACGAATATTCCAGTTTTCCGCTGTCTCGTAAAACTCGAAAGCCCCTTTGTAAGTCGGCACTTTCTACGAGTCTGGACAGTGCTCCGATTGAACCGTATTGCTGAATCATCTGGCGGGTACGTGCAGCTGCTCCACCGATTACGCTCTCATATACGGCGATCACCTCATTCTATGTCCTGATTCAGGCTTGACTGGCACATGGTCGGTGTTAATACGCCCTAAATGATTCAGTTCTTGATCATGGCTTTCAATGATAGTGAACGATCTTCTATAGTCAAGCGTATTGCACAGGTTTTTGAAACATGCCAGAACACTTCCGCTACCGTATAATCACTAGCCATATTTTCGAGCAACTCAATGATAAGAAACAATGCCTGAAAGCGACTTCCCCCTGACCCGCCATGACGAATCTTCCCTAGAGCCTGAACCGCTGTCAATCGCCGAGTTCACGGAAAAAGCGTATCTGCAATACTCGATGTATGTCATCCTGGACCGTGCTCTGCCATTCATCGGTGATGGACTAAAGCCGGTTCAGCGAAGAATAGTATATGCAATGTCCGATCTCGGGCTTCATGCTACTGCCAAATTCAAGAAATCAGCTCGTACTGTCGGCGATGTTCTTGGCAAATTTCATCCGCATGGGGACTCAGCCTGTTACGAAGCAATGGTTCTGATGGCACAACCCTTCAGCTATCGGTATCCGCTGATCGATGGCCAGGGTAATTGGGGAAGTCAGGATGATCCCAAGTCCTTCGCTGCAATGCGCTATACGGAATCAAGACTGACCCGCTATGCAAAATTGCTGCTTGATGAACTAGATCAGGGTACCGTTGAGTGGACTCCCAATTTCGATGGCACCCTTGAGGAGCCAAAATCCCTGCCTGCCCGGCTTCCCAATGTGATGTTGAACGGTGCGTCGGGAATTGCCGTGGGCATGGCTACCGATATTCCTCCCCACAATGCTCGCGAAGTGGTCAATGCCTGCCTGCAATTGCTTCGCAAGAAATCATCAAGTGTTGAGGAACTGTGTGAATACATTCAGGGTCCGGACTTTCCGACTGCTGCAGAAATCGTATCTTCCCGGGAAGAGATCCTTGAATGCTATCGCACAGGCATGGGAGCAATCAGGCAGCGGGCGAAATGGACAAGACAAGGGAATGACATCATTATCGATGCCCTGCCCTATCAGACTTCTGGCTCGAAGATTCTTGAACAGCTGGGAGCCCAGTTGAAGGGCAAGAAGCTGCCAATGGTCTCGGATATCCGTGATGAGTCCGATCACGAGCATCCAACCCGGCTGGTAATTGAACTGAGTTCCAGGCGCCAGAATCCCGAGACTCTCATGCAACACCTGTTCGCTACTACTGATCTGGAGAAAAATTATCGGATCAACATGATCATGATTGGGCTTGATGGACGCCCTCAGGTTTTCAGCCTCAAAACCCTGCTCGGCGAATGGATTCAATATCGGCTAAAAGTCGTACGTAAACGACTGGAGTTTCGATATGGCAAGGTGAAAGATCGCTTGCACATACTGGAAGGATTGCTCGTTGCATACCTCAATCTTGATGAGGTCATCCGTATTATCCGTTTCAGTGATCACCCCTTTGAGGAACTGAAAAGCCATTTCAGCCTGTCTGATACCCAGTGCAATGCCATTCTCGATACGCGTCTTCGCAATCTGGCCAAACTTGAAGAGATGAAAATCCGCGAGGAGCAGGCAAAGCTGAATGCTGAAAGGGAAAGCCTGGAGAAACTGCTTGGGTCTGATACTGCTCTAACCAAACTGGTGCGCACTGAACTGAAGGAAGATGCCGGGAAATACGGCGACGACCGACGCTCCGTGATCATCGAACGCCCAACTGCGAAAGCACTCAGTGAAGCCGACTTGATTTCTGCAGATCCGATTACCGTGATACTGTCTGAACAGGGATGGATACGGGCAGCCAAGGGACATGATATCGATGGCACTGCCCTGAACTACAAGACCGGAGACAGTTATCTGCATTCTGCCAGGGGAAAATCAAATGAACTACTATTGACACTGGACTCGTATGGTCGAACCTATACACTGCCGGCCCATACCCTGCCCTCGGCGAAAAGCTATGGTGAACCGCTCAGCAGTTATCTGAATCCCCAAGCCGGTGCGGTCTTTCTGGGTTTGCTGATGGGCAAGGCAGGCACCGAATACCTACTGTCAACAGACAAGGGATACGGCATTGTCGCGCCACTGGGCGAGATTACGTCGCGAGTCAAGGCCGGCAAGGCAACCCTGTCGGTTCCAAAAGGATCAAAAGTACTAAAGCCCTGCCGGGTTGAAGATTACGAAAGCGATTTTGTGGCACTATTGACTAGTTATGGGCGATTATTGCTGCTACCGGTTGGCCTTTTGAGCCATGCTTCGAAAGGCAAGGGCCTGCAAATCATCAAGCTCGGAAAGGACAAGGCCTTTGAAGAGCTGGAGAGGGTGATCTCGGTAGAAACCTTTCGCGAGGGCGAAGGGTTGAAGATTCATCGTGGGAATACCTATCTCAATCTCAAGCCAAGCAGTTTCGATACCTATCTGCATTTCGACAGGGCATGCCGGGGCAAGCCCCTGCCCAGGGGATATCGGAAAGCGGACCGGATTGAAAGAGTACCGAATGATCCCCATAATTAAGTGGGCGTGGGTGATCGTATCTGCCTGCCCAAATTCAGTATTCCTGTCCACAGTCTATAATCTTCTTCGATATGAACAATCAGGTCCTGCATTCCGAAATTAACCACCTTGAACTACTCAACCGCGGCAAAGTCCGGGATATCTATGTTCTGGGTGATGATCATCTGCTTATTGTTACCACCGACAGGATTTCGGCATTCGATGTAATCCTCAACCAGCCAATTCCAGGCAAGGGCGAGGTACTGAACCGGATTTCCAACTTCTGGTTCAATCGAATCTCGCACCTGCTCCCGAACCATCTGTCTGGCATGGATTTATCTGAGGCAATTCCAGACCCCGGGATGAGAGACAATTTGGGTGACCGTGCGATTGTCGTCAAGAAACTCAAACCCCTGCCGATTGAAGCCATTGTCCGGGGATATTTGATCGGTTCCGGCTGGAAGGATTATCAGGCTACGGGTTCGGTCTGTGGAATCGCCTTGCCAGAAAAACTCCGACAGGCAGATCAGCTCCCTGAAGCAATATTCACGCCTTCTACCAAGGCTGAGGCAGGTGAGCACGATCAAAACATCAGTTATGATGAATGTGCCCGGTTACTTGGAGATTCTCTGGCAGAAAAAGTCCGGAATCTGAGCCTGCAAATCTATACAGAAGCCGCAATTTATGCCCGGGAACGAGGCATCATCATTGCTGACACCAAGTTTGAATTTGGTGTTGACGATGCAGGTGTGCTGTATCTTATTGATGAGGTGCTGACCCCTGATTCCTCAAGATTCTGGCCAGTCAGCCATTATGAGCCAGGCAGCAGTCCTCCGAGTTACGACAAGCAGTTCGTGAGAGATTATCTTGAAACCCTGGACTGGAACAAGCAGCCACCGGCCCCGGATCTCCCCGAGAACATCATTCAGCAGACAGCAGACAAATATCGGGAAGCAGAACTCAGCCTGACCGGAAAGTAGCAAAAGGCAGTTTGAGGCGGTCGGTCATTCCGCTAGCGACGTTGCATGGAAGTTGCATCACCGGCATCAATTGATTTTTTGCACCGCGGTACGTACCCACTTTGAAGCAATAGAATGGTTTGCCCGCCAAGTTGGTTTGATAATTCGTAATAATCCGGCAGATTAGCCTGACAGGACAGGAATTCCATTAATCCCCAGTTCCAGTCCGAAGTGCAACACTGCCCCTGCCTGTCCATGGGGCG
>VXPI01000192.1 GCA_009839585.1 Gammaproteobacteria bacterium | reverse complement strand
CGTCAGCTCCGCCGGGGGCTGCGGGGCGGGGCCGCCCGCGCCGGGCGGCTGCGGGCCACCTCCGCCTCCGCCGCCACCACCGCAGCCGGTGACGGCGAGCGCGAGCGCCGCGAGTCCGGTCGTGATCAGGCGCGCCGCGACAGCCTTCCTTCCTCGCCCGCTCACTGCCGCTGCTCCCGCTCCGGCAGCGAGTCGAGGCACGACTGGAGGAACATCGCGTAGAAGCTGTCGTGCTCGGAGCGCGGCTGCCGGAGCAGCATCCCCTCCATGAGCCGCACGTTGTCCTCCTGCACCCGCCTGTTCGCGGGCCGGTCCAGCCAGGCCGCGTACTCCTCGTCGCTCATCCCCAGGTGCCGGGCCGTCGCCTCGGCGCACGGCCGCTCGACCCGCTCCACGATCTCGGCCCGCAGCAGGCTCTCGCCCGCTGCCGGTCCCGCCGTCAGGAGGAGCGCCGCCGCTGCGAGCGCTCCCGCGTATCCCCTCGTCCTCATCCGCTCTCTCCCCGCGTGTCGCAGGCCCGACGCCGGCTGGTGCCGGGCCGTTGCGACCATCCACAGATCATGCAGAGAGCCCTGCCTATTCGCCGGGCCTGGGGGAGCTACCCCCGGGCCGCGAGTCGGCTGTTCTATTCAGCAGGCGGCCCGACGGAGCGGGTGCCTGTGGTATGGTCGCGGGTGAGATTGTTGCCTTCTGGCGTGGCGGGCGCAAGGGGCAGTGAGCCTCAAGTGCTATTGGCGACGGCCGGTATTGCGGCAAAGATTGTAATCATCATAGGATGGCCTCAGCTCGCTTTGCGCACTATATGGCGGGCCTAACCGGAAGGAGATCGAACCGTGGTCAACAATCGCGACAGGCACGTGTCATGAGGCTCGTGATCTTTCAAGAGGAAGATCTCTGGGTCGCGGTTTGCTTAGAGCACTTCATCGGTGCCCAGGCTGACACCATGGAGAAGCTCAAGCAGCGACTGCAAACCGCCTATGCGGCGGAGCGAGAGGACAGCCTCGCACGCACGGGCATTCCCTTCGGAGGGATTATGCCCGCTCCTGAGAAGTTCCAGAAAATGTGGTACGCGGACGACCGGTCCATCACGCGCGGAACAATCGTTGACAAGGAAGTGGTCCCCCTCGATTTCGAACTCGCAGCCTAAAGGTGCCGGCCTTCCCCTTTCAGCCGTTCCCGACACTAGAGCAGTACTGCGAGTGGCTGGTCGGAGAAGGCGGTACGTTCGAGCATGGAGCAAACGAGTGGGGCACCTTTACCAGACTGGTCTCCTCCGACGGCGAGCGCTCCGTCATTGAGGCCGGCACGGAGCTGACAGAGGGGCTGGCGCCGAGTTCGCTAATGCGGCTTGATGCTCGTCTCGACCTTCTCTCGCCTTGGTGGCCGAGGTTCGATGACGGCACGCCAGCCGACTGGAGCGCCTAGGGCTCAGCCGTCCACCAGGTCACGGTACCGGACCAGCCGCCCCTCCCAGCCCCGGACGATGGCCCCCATGAGGACCAGCGTGTCCATGTCGCGGACGTTGTGGCGGCCGGAGAACTCGCCGACGTAGCGGTCTAGATGTTTCGCGCTCAGGTGGTGGAACGTCCCGTGGTAGCCGCGCTTGAGCAGGCTCCAGAACGACTCCAGCCCGTTCGTGTGCGCCATGCCGTCCACGTACTGCCCGACGCGGTGCCGCACGGTCTCGCGCTTCCTGGGCAGGCTCTCGTAGGCCCGCGACTCGTCGGTGTAGACGGTAGCGCCCGGCTCGGTGCGGTCCGTCACGAACCCCTGCAGGGTCTTCCCGTCCGCGCGCTCCACGACGGCGGCGCTGAGGAGCCCGCTCTCCCGATCGAGGACGCCCGCGACGGCGGTCTTGCCCCCGGTGCCGCCCCCGACGCGCAGCCGCCTCCTCGCGTGCTTGTTCCCCTCCAGCCCGCCCACGTAGGTCTCGTCCGCCTCGACCGGTCCGGGGAGGGGCCGCCCGAGGCCCTGGCGGAGGCCCTCCCGGACGCGGTGCATCAGGTGCCACGCGGTGGCCTGCCGGATGCCGAGCTCTCGGTAGGCGGCCATGCTGCTCGTGCCCTTGATGCCGGTCGCCATCAGGTGGACCGCGAAGGCCCAGGTCTGGAGGCCGAGCTTCGACGACTGCATGACCGTGCCCCAGCGCACGGAGAAGTAGCGCCGGCAGTCCCGGCAGCGGTAGGGCATCGACCCCCGGTGCTGCACGGCGACGGTGCGCGTAGAGCCGCAGCGCGGGCAGTGACGGCCCTTCGGCCACCTCTGGGCCTCGAACCACCGCTCCGCGGCCTCGTCGTTGGGGAACAGCCGGTACAGCTCGTTTCGCGTGATGCCCTTCCGGTGCGACCGGCCCGGCCCCTTACTGCTCATGTTCGCGATCCTCTCTCCCTGAGTAGGTATTCTGTCCTGTTTGCCGACAGGAAGCAACAGTTTCCTGCGAGCGGCGGGGTTGCGGACCCCTACGGACAGACCTAGGCTGGATTGGAGGTGCGGACCGGAGTCGAACCGGCTTGCGAGGATTTCGAGGCCCCGTGCATGGCCGTTCTGCCACCGCACCCCAGAGCCACCCGCACCGGCGCTACCCGGTGCGGGTGGCTTCTTCGTACGTAACCTCTCACACCCGATTCCTCCAGCAGGGCAGTGCGGAGGCCGATTGCACACGACGGCACGGTCCGAGGAGAGACGGATGACCGATCCACGTACCCGACGCCCGGGCGACGAGTTCCGCTATCGGCAGCGCTACCCGACGGAGGCGAGCGGCTCCGGGGTGTGTCTCGCCGTCTTGCACAACCCGACCGGGCGGCGGCGAGCACCGGGGGAGCGCGGCAGGACGATACAGGTCTGCCTGTGGTTCGCCGAGCGGCACGGATGCGGCGAGCTGAGGACGTGCAACCTGTTCGCTCGGAAGGACCGCCCCGACGGCGTGCGCCGCGAGCCTCTCCCCGATCCCCCCGATCCCGTCGAGGTCCGGCGAGAGAACGACCGGCGCATCGCGGCGGAGGTCGCCCGGGCCGACGTCGTCCTCTGCGCCTGGGGCGACGGCAAGCGCCTCGGAACGACCGAGGAGCGGGCGGAGGAGGTCCTGGCGCTGCTGGACCGCGGCGGGGCGGAGGGGAGACTGTACGCCCTGGGCTTCAACCGAAGCGGGCAGCCGACGCACCCGATCGGCGGTCCCGGGCGGCAGCCCCTCGACCCGGGCGGGGCCTTCCCGGTGCGTGTCGCGGGCAGGATGCTGGTAGCGGTGAGGCGAAGGAGGGGATGAGCCCGGAGGTGAGGAGAGCGGCGCTGCTGGCGGCGTTCTGGGTGCCCTACTGCGTCGCGCCGGTGGTCCTCGGCCTGTTCGAGCTGCCCGGCGTGGTGCTGTACTGGGACGAGGTGGCGCGGCTCGCGCTTTCCCTCCTCGGTTACGGGCTCGTCGGGAGCGGCTTCTACGCGGTCACGGGACCGGGCGGTGACCGGACGGAGCGGTTCCTCAAGGCGACGGGCATCAGCGTCGCGCTCGCCGGTCTCGCGGTGCTGCACTCCTGCTCGGTAATGGTCTAGGGGCGGGGCGACTGCGCCGAGAGCAAGGCTGCGTACGGTGCGTACGGTGCGGTCTGGTCTTTCCGTGCTATACAGGACCACGCGAGTACCGAGAGGAGTCGACCACGATGCCGGACACGAGCGCGGGAGTGCCCACCGGGGCGAGCCCGGACGGGGTCGACCCGCCGCCTGTCGAGGTAAGCGCGTCGTTCTCGGGAGGGCTGCAGGGCAGCCTGAGCGCCACGGTGGTCACGGGTCCCGCGCCTCCACCGCCCCCGACCCTCGCCGAGCGTGCCTGGCCGTGGCTGATGCGTCTGTGGCCCGTCATCGAGGGCGTGCTGGAGGCGGGCCGGGCTTTCCGGATCGTCTCCCGCCGATCCCCCACCCGCCTCTTCCGGCTTGGCGAGCCCGGCAGTGCAGCGGGAACCGTGACGAATGGAGGTGAGATTGACCGCTACAGCTGATCTGACCGCTACGCCCCACAGAGAGCTGGCAGCGCAGGCGTCGCGGCCGGGCGTCGCCCAGTATCGCGCCCTCGGCGAGCTGGCTCGGCGGGTGCGCGAGACGCCAGCCGATTGGATGATAGCCGACTGGGGCTCACCACTCTCAGGACCGCCGACCCCCCACGAGATCGAACTGGCACTCCTGCATCTGTCTCAGTACGCAAACG